>JAFGQO010000134.1 GCA_016935615.1 Bacteroidales bacterium | reverse complement strand
CGGGTTTTGAGACACCCCGATGACCACAAAAAAAGGCCTGATTGCTCAGGCCTATCGTTGTCCAAAAAAGGGTGGAAAATGAGATTCCAACATTAGCATGCTTTAAGATTTGATTAGATTAGGAGGCACTAGTGCACTTGCACGCCCCTTATGGTCATAATTGGGGATTAGAGGGAACGAACTGCACGAACAAAGTTAACAATGTCAAAATCATATCCATTGCATCGCCCATAGTCAAAATATACTATCCATCCTGATTCTTCCCCTCTCACTTTGTCGCATGTCCAAATATATCGTTGATCAGCTCCAAATATTGGATCAATATATAAATCATCATTCTTTTGTTCAAATTCCATTAAGCTCATTGCTTCTTCGAGTGTAGGTAGGCGCCAGTCACTAAATCCTGCAAATTTCTTATTATTTATATTTTTAATGAAATCTAATGCTTCTTGATATTTTATTCTTTTTATTGAACCACTTTTTTGCCACATTAACTGTGTTGCCTGATCCAAAATCACATCATTATCATCAAGTATTTTCTTTTCATAGAAATGCTTAATTCCTGTTCCTTTTTTATTTGCCTCTGAATCATAATAATTTCTATCCTTTAGCATCTTTTTTACTTCATCCCAATACATTTCAAGTGGGATAGTCCTAAAGTGATATACAGGAATTTTGTTGCTCTCTATTGCATTTGTTGTGCCTAATTCTTTTTTTTCATAACTCTTTCTTTGTGTCGCTAGTTTAATGTCACGGCTTAAAAAACGATAGCCGTTATCATATTCCTGAAAATTATGATATAGCAAAGATGATAGTATTGGTGGTAATTCTGTTCTGTCCATTATACATGGAATAATTTTTTTATCTAATCCAATAGCACAATTCCATTCTAAACGAACCCAACGAGATTTTGAGGCATGAATTGACCACATTAAAATAACGATTTCGCTATCCTTGATTGCTTCGCCAATCACCTCTGGCAAACTCTGTCCACCTTCAATTCGTGAATAATCGATCCAAATGTCAACACCATCACGTTTTAAATCATCAGCAAGTTTTCTCGCTATGTCATTATCTTCCCAGGAATGACTGATGAATATTTTGGGCATATGTAACATCCTTGAAAAAGATAAATTATGAACTTTTGGAAACTATAACAGAAATAATATACACAAAATGTTAACAAAATATAATAAATTCAACAGAAAATGCATATTAATTTGAAAGTTATTGGTCATTTCAAAAGATTCGGACAGTTTTCTATTTATCTCATTTTCCACCCTTTTTTGGACAACGATAGGCCTGAGCAATCAGGCCTTTTTTTGTGGTCATCGGGGTGTCTCAAAACCCGTATCAAAAACATATTCTCAGAACCTCCTGTACAACCCCTTTTCAAGACACTATAATACAATATAAAACATAAGGTTAAACCTCCAAATATATGGGTATAAGAACCCTAATAAGAACGGTTCTTTAAACCTATAGGAGGTGATTAATGAACAATAAAATACCAAAGTTTGCCGTACTGCGGCACAAAGGTAGAAAATATCCACAAATAACTATAAAGTTTGATGACAAATCAGAAAAAGCTATTACGATCCACGCCGATCTCAAAACAGCTCAAAAAATATTATATAAAATCAAACGTGAAATTGCTCTTGGCGAGTTTGACATCGATAAATACACAAATAAAGGGTTGGGAATAACTCTGAAAGAGTTGTTTAACAGATTCGTTGAGCATCGCGAGCGTTTGGTTCACCTTGGTCAATTGAGCCCCAAAACACTGGATCATAACATTTTTTCTCTGGACCTTCTTATAGAAAAGTTTGATCCTGATACAAAATTACAAAATTTCACCAATGATGACGCGACTAATTTTATGGTTATGCTCAAGGATTCCAGGACCAGCAGAGGCAAAGTTTTCAAACCAGGCGCAATCAACAGTTATTTGCGAGACATAAAAGCTGCATTTAACTGGGCAGTAAAAGAAAAGCTGATTTCTGAGAATCCATTTCAGGACGTGAGCAAGCTTCCCAACCCTAATGAAAAGATGTTTAGGCACATCAGTGAGGAGGATATCGGGAAGATACGGGAGTATCTTCGTGAGAAGCCTGAATGGCAACTCGACATCTTTAATTTGTATTTGTGGACAGGTGCACGCCGGAGTGAGATATTTAACATTAAAAAACAAAGTTTATATGTTGACGTGATAAAGGGGGAAAAGATACCATTTGCCAGGTTGACAGGGAAAGGTAATAAGACCAGGAATATGCCTTTATGTGCGCAGGCATGTGAGGTTCTAAACAAGCGGATCAAATATTTAGAAGATCCAACAAAGCAATTTGAAATAGTGGATAAAAGTAAGGGACCTACGCAGGATAAAAATGTACAAATGTCCAGACTAAAGCAAGGCTATTTATTCTGGGAAATTATCGATAGTAGTAGTATCACAAAAGCATTTGCCAGAGCTCGTCATGCTATAGGGTTGGAATATTTTAATGTGCACTCACTCCGCCATAGCTTTGCAACCTATTGTTTAAAGGACGAAGTTCCGGTAACAACAGTAAAGGAATTCCTAGGCCACGAGGATATCACAACGACAATGATTTATACCAAAGTCGATGATGAGCTGAAAGCGCGGGATATCAAGAAGATCAAACCACGGTGATTGATATGGCGTCTTTCCATATCAATTATTGTGGTTAACTAATAAATAAACAATAAATAACATTCGGGGCAATATTGGGGCAGATAAGGGGCAAAATATCCTCTAAAAAACAAAAGGTCAACAGACGCTATCTATTGACCTTTGTTATTATTATAGTTACGTCGGGGCGAGAAGATTTGAACTTCCGACTCCTTGACCCCCAGTTCAGTCCTCTATCATACCTTAATATATTGTTTTTCATACATTTGTTATCAGAAAATTGGCCATTTTTTATCTCTATTTTATCTTTTTTTGTATCAAATATGACTTTTTCTACTTCGCACATACTTCACTGTTATTATTAATGTTAAGCTTGTAAATTGAACTTTCGTGTTTTCAAAAAACTTCGCACATACTTCGCACTTTTTTCATGAGGAGCATAGTTCATCTCGAGCCAATTCTTCAAACAATTCCTGAAAAGCACAAGAATCCAATACCGATATTTCAGCTATAGCAAAAGATAATACCTGCATTTTGCACACATTATTTTAAGGTCAAAAAATCAATATAGTTATCTCTTGTTATCACTTTCAATTCATGCTGGGGATAAGCATTAGTAAACGTTTTGGAGAAACGAACGGATGTGCTCGCTCTCCATTTGAATTCAAATGCATAAAGCTGGCCATCTCGTTCTTCTATATAATCGATTTCCTGTTGTTGTTTTGTCCGCCAGAAAAAAGTATTCACATAAAATTGATGG
>JAFGQO010000019.1 GCA_016935615.1 Bacteroidales bacterium | reverse complement strand
TATTGCTCTGCTGGATGACGATGATTGGTTTTTGCCCGGAAAGATTCAAAAGCAGGTAAAAGCCCTGGATAACCTTGATTCAGATATAAAAATTTGTGTTTGCTGGTATCGCATGATTGAAGGGGACGGCTCATTTATAGAAAAAAAATATACCTTTGAAAAAAATCCTTCATTGCAGATATTATGGAATGAAGTAATTTTCACCACCAGCACTATGATGTTCTCAAAAAAACTGTGGGAAAAACTCGATGGATTCAATGAGACCTTTCGAAGGCGACAGGATATAGAATTCCTTGTCAGAGCATGTGCAGTAGGAGAAGCATATATTGTTAATGAGATTTTATGCGAAAGACTGATGCTCAGGAGAAATCTATTGAATGATATGAATGAAGAAATTATAAATCTGGATCTACTAAAAACTTCAACCAGGTACATTTATGAAAACAGTAATCCAAAATTATTCAATAAAACAACTGATGTTTTCAATGAAATAATATTTAGACTATGGATAAAGAAGAATGAACCGATCAAGGCTGTATCTTATATGCTTTCCTGCGGGCGTTCAATTGGCTGTTTCAAAGAAGCAATCATCAGAACCTTAAAGAACAAAATACATAGGTTATTTAAGAAAGCTATATAATTTTATTGGGTTTATAAGTGTATGTTTGTAGACAACAGAGGCAGTATTTATTATTATAAAAAAGGGGTAATGATGAACAAACCAATAATTGTATTTGGAACGGGTAGATCCGGTTCAACCCTTTTTGCAAGAATCATGAGCTGTGCTGATGAGGTTGTATATCCATCACAAATCACATCCAGATTGCCGCGTCTTTTATTTATTTCAAAACTTTATCTTGGGATTTCCAAAATAAGGATTTTGGGCAAAGCTATGAGAAGGATGATTCATATCAGTGAAGCATACCCGTTCTGGCAGAGCATATGCCCGTTGTTTGTTGAGCCCAAGCATGATTTAACCCATAAGGATGCTTCTCCCGAATGTATTCAAAAAATAAGGAAGACCATGGGAAAACTGGCTGTTGGACCCGATTCCAGATTATTGTTTAAAATTACAGGATGGCCAAGAATGGGTTTTTTCAAAAAAGTCTTTCCGGATGCAGTGTTCATTCATATTGTCAGGGATGGCCGTGCGGTAGCCAATTCATTGCTGAAAAGTGATTTTTGGGATGGGCACCTTGGAATAGATGAATGGAGATTGGGCAGGCTTCCCGAAAAACAGATTGAAATATTTGAGAATTCAAACAAGTCACAGATAGCTTTGGCCGGTGTCTACTGGAATACACTTATCGAAAGTGCCGAAATGGATAAAAAGTATTATTCTCCTGAGCTTATGGAAATAAAGTATGAAGAGCTCTGCAAGAACCCCATTGAAATTTCAAAGGATGTATTTGAATTCTGCGGACTGAAATGGAACAAAAGGATAGAGAATGAAATTGATGGATTAAACGTCAGGAGTATGAATTCAAAATGGCAGACGAACCTTTCAGAGGAGCAGATAAATACAGTGAGTGAGGTTACAAAAGAAAATAATGCACGACTTGGATACCTGGAAGGGAACCGTAAATGATTCTACTATTTACATCAAATGTAAGAGGCGGGATACTGCAGTTTTCATTAAAGGTATTAAATACACTCCGGGATATTGATGTTGAATCTGTTCTGTTTGTTCCTGAAGAGGCCTATGCAAACTTTGATGCTCAATCAAAGCAACACTGCAGAATGTATAAAAAACCTCGCAAACTGCTGAAAAATCAGATAACAGACATAATCGAAGCGTTTGCCGGTCTTAAACCGGTAATTGTATGGTTCATGGATGAAGGTGTTGTATCGAAATATGTAGCACTCAACTGCAATATAAAAGCGACAATTTTAATGACAGTGCATGACATTTTACCACACCCTTCGCATATTAATCCAAGAAGCTTAATTGTTGAGCTTGTCAAAAAAAGTCTTAGGCAGAAGGTATTTGAAAAAATCGATAAAGTTATACTGCTGTCAGAATTTGGTGTAAATAAATTTTCTGTCAAGTATGCACAATTTGAAGAAAAGGCAATGAAATTAACCCTTGGAGCCCATGTTCCTGATGTTCCGGCAAGAAAACCTCCGGAAATGATGTCCGGTGATGATAATCGCTATTTTCTGTTTTTCGGACGTATTGATAAGTACAAGGGGCTTGGAACATTGCTGGCTGCTTATGTTGATTCAGATTTAAGAGGTAAACCAAAACTTATTGTTGCTGGCAGCGGAAAATTAACAAAAAGAGAAAATAGAATGGCATATCAGACCGGTATCACTTTGATCAATCGGTTTGTCGATGATGATGAAATGGTTTACCTCATACAAAACTGTGATGCAGTGGTTTTACCATATATAGAAATAACACAAACCGGAATACTCCCTCTGGCATATCATTTCAATAGGCCGGTTATCATTTCGTCTTTGCCGGGACTCGTTGAGTTTGTTGATGATGGTAACACAGGACATATTTTTACAGGAGCCAAGGAACTCACCGGTATTCTTGAAGATTATTCAAGATTAGATTATAAAAATACAATGGCAAAGAATATAAGCAGATATTATGAAAAGGAAATGAATTGGCAGGACAATATAAAATCTATTCTTAAGGAAATTATGTAGATATGAATTTAGGATTGAACGATAAAACCAAGAAAGCGGTTATAACAGCACATATTATTATTTCCATGATAGCTATCTGGCACTTCTTCTTAGTAGGAAGCAATTCACTCAGGCTGGATGCAAATTATATATGGCCTGTTCTTGCTGTTTTATTCATTATTTGCCAGTTTGCAGGAATCTGGGCAGCAGATATAATCAAGCCGATGAAGGTCAGGGCATTATTTATAAAACCAAAAACAAGGAGCAGGCTTAATGGTTAAATCTGTTGCACCTCTTAGAATCGGATTGGCTGGTGGAGGAAGTGACATATCACCCTTTTGTGACATATATGGAGGTGCCGTTGTGAATGTCACAATTAATTTATATGCACATTGTAAAATATGGTGTACAAAGGACGAGATTATATTTAAATCCTTGGACCAAAACGAAGAAAGCCATCATTCAATGGATACCAAAATTCAAAGCACTGGAAAACTGAAACTTCACAAAGGTGTGTATAATCATATAATCAGGAACTATAATGAAAATAACCCAATGAGCATAGGAGTTGAGACATTGTCAGAAGCACCTATCGGGTCGGGAATAGGATCATCATCAACACTGGTTGTTGCAATGATCAAAGCATATGATGAATTGCTGGGGTTGGAATTGAAGCCCCACGAAATTGCCTCAATGGCTTACAAAATTGAACGAGTTGAACTTGCGCTTTTAGGTGGAAGACAGGATCAGTATTCTGCAGTATTCGGAGGCTTCAACTTCATGGAATTCAAGGGAAATGACTCAAAAATTACAGGCATTGATGTGCCGGATAGCATGCGGGAACAAATTCTTGCTTCTATGTTTTTGTATTACACCGGTAAATCCAGGGAATCTTCATTGATAATCGATGATCAAATCAGAAATTCAAGTCAAGATGCGGGGGATTGCATCAGAGGCATGCATGGTATGAAGAAATGTGCCTGCTCGATGCTAGAAGCGTTGAAAAAAAATGATTTCAATGGATTCATTGACAGTCTGGTAAAAGGGTGGGAATACAAGAAAATGACATCAAAACATATCACTAATCTGGAAATTGAAAAACTTATTAAATATATTATGGACAATGGGGGTCTGGCTGTAAAAATATCAGGTGCAGGAGGCGGAGGGTTTCTTACTGTTATATGCAAACCTCAAATAAAACAGCAGTTAATGATGGAATTGGATTCGTATGGTGGTAAATCCTTTATGCCTGGTTTTGAGTATCAGGGGGTAAAATCCTGGAAAACGGGAGTATCTCAATGTGTATGATTCCAGAAGCTGTAATACTTGCAGGAGGATTGGGTACCCGTCTTGGTAACATAACAAAGGATGTCCCCAAACCTATGGTTGATGTTAACGGGCGTCCATTTTTGTCATATCTCCTGGATTTATTAATATCTTCAGGAGTTTCAAAAACAGTCATTGCAGTTGGCTATAAAAGCGAAAAAATAATTGAATATTTTGGTTCACAATATAAAAAACTGAATATTGAATATTCCATTGAAGAGGAATTGCTGGGAACTGGCGGAGCTTTGAAAAAAGCCCTGTATCTTTGTGAAGGAACTCAAGTTTTTGTGTTGAACGGAGATACTTACAATGTTATCAATTACAGGAAAATGTTCAGTCAGCATTTGCATTTTGAAAGTCCGGTTACCATGGCAACCTGTTTAATGGAACATTCTGACAGATACGGTACTGTTGAAATCAAGGATAATAAGGTAAGCTTATTCAAAGAAAAGGGTTATGTTGAAAAAGGATATATTAACAGAGGGGTTTATATCATTGACCGAAGGCTTTTGCAAGGAATCAGTGAATCAAAATTTTCTTTGGAAAAGGATGTTCTCGAAATTGGCAAACAAGAAATACGAATTTTTGAATCTGACGGATATTTCATTGACATAGGGATAGAAGAGGACTACAGAAAGGCTTGTTTTTATTTTGGACAAGGTTGAAATGGGTTTTAAATCAAAATGACAAAGGCAGTGTTCCTTGACAGGGACGGAACCATTAATCATGACACGGGGCATCTGCACAAGCCTGAGGAGCTTATGTTAATTCAAGGAGCAATTGAGGCAATAAAAGAAATCAGAAACAAGGGATTTATTGTAATAGTGGTAACGAATCAGGCGGGTATTGCGAAAGGTCTTTATACGGAAGACGATGTAAATGAACTGCATGGTTATATTAATCAAAAACTTAAGCTGGCAGGTGCAGCTATTGATGCCTTTTATTACTGTCCGCATCATCCCGGGGCATTGATAGAAAAGTACAGAATTGAATGTGAGTGTCGCAAACCTAAACCTGGAATGCTGTTGAAAGCAATTGAAGAGCTTAAAATAAATCCTCATTGCAGCTTTATGATAGGTGACAAAGAGTCTGATATGCTGGCAGGTAAAAATGCAGGAATTGCTCATAACTTGCTGGTGCGGAGTGGCTGCAAGACGGACGAAATCAATACAGTTGCAGATGGTATATATGATAACCTGAAAGACCTGGTCCTGGCAGGTGGATTGGAAAGGCAGTGTCATGCTGAATAAAATAAGACAGTTACTAAATGATGATTTAATACTTGTATACCAAATGGGAAAAGTCGCTTCCACCGGTTTGGTTAATACAATCAGGGAACATGGATTGAATTGCCGGGTGGTATATGGGTTTTATAGGCATCCTGTGGACAGTATTTTTAAAAACTATAAATCTTCTGTCTTTTATAGACCTTTTTTACAGCGGTTGAAGTACCGGATTAAATTCAGCTTGCTCAGAATGATTATCATGCGAAGAAAAAAAGTTAAAATACTTTCTCTTGTCAGGGAACCGATAGCCAGAAACATGTCTTTCTTTTTTCAGGACATTCAGATTCCCATAATGGATCTGCACATTGACAAGAATACAGTGGAAAGTGATGAAATAAGTTCAGATGAACTTATTATTAGTTTTTTTACTAAATTCAACCATTTACAGGGGATCAGTTGGTTTGATGACGAATTCAAAAAAAGTACTGGTATTGATATTTATAAGCATGACTTTAATAAAAAAGAAGGTTTTGCACGTTTTTCCTGCGATGGTGCTGATATAATGGTAGCGCGGATGGAAAATCTGGATACATTGGCAAACGAATTGTCAGATTTTCTGGGAATTCCTGATTTCGTGGTTTCAGAAACAAACACTGGTTCGCGAAAATGGTATTCAGAGGTTTACAGGGAATTCAAAGATAAAATTCAATTTAATGAAGAATACATTGACGGCCTGTATAAAAGCAGATTCATGGAATATTTTTATTCTGAAAAGGAAATTTTGAATTTTAAAAAACATTATTTGAAGAAAGTATAATCAAGATAAAAAACTAAGAACTGACAGATTGTAAATAGATGATGAAAAACGAAATAGGAAAATAAAAACACATTTAAATACATTTTTTTGTTTCTTAATGAAATCAGTGGATCCGGGAAGGCAGTGAATCTGTTAATTCGGTTATATAGTTACTTTTGAACTGGAGAATGGTCAATATTATGAATGATCGGCAAATAATTTTTATATCGGGCAAGCTTGACAAAGGAGGGGGAGAAAGAGTCATATCAATTCTCGCCAATCATTTTTCATACTCTCACCGGGTAAAAATAGTTACACTGCTCTCCGGAGACCAGGAATATGAATTGAATAAAGCAGTGGAGGTAGTCCACCTGAGCAAAAAGGATACATTGAGGTTTCTCAAGCTTCCATACTGGGTGTTCAAATTGATGAAAATATTCAAAGGATTGAAAAGCAGCAAGGTTGTAATTGTATCATTCATAGCCAGGGTAAATGTGATTACTCTATTGGCAAATGTGTTTTTTAAACTACCCGTTATAATATCTGAAAGAAATGACCCCGGAAAAGACGGAAGAGGGATTTTTACACAGATAGCTACCCGGATATTATATCCAGGTGCTGACAGAATAGTCTTTCAATCAGCTTATGCCCGTAACCTCTTTAGTCATAAGATACAAAAAAAGGGTATTGTGATAAGCAATCCAATAATAATAAATCATTTATATGAAACCGAAATTGTTGAGCAGGCTTTCGTAAATGTGGGAAGACTGGCTCCACAGAAAAACCAGAAGTTGCTTATTCAAGCCTTTTCAAAGATATCCAACTCTATCCCCGGATACAAATTGTATATCTACGGAGAAGGTCCTCTAAGGGATTCACTGGAAAAACTGATAGACAATCTGGGGGTTTCCGATAGAGTATTTCTGCAGGGGAATGTGGATGATATCCATGTTAAAGTAAAAGGCTGTGAGATATTTATTCTTTCCTCGAATTATGAAGGGCAATCAAATGCTCTGCTGGAAGCCATGGCTCTGGGAATGCCGTGCATTGCAACTGATTTGCCCGGGCAATCAGAAATCGTCAGCAATGACAATGTATTTCTTATCAAGGCGGGTGACATGACACAAATGTCGGCGGCTATGGTTGAGATGGCCAATGATCCTGTATTAAGAAAGAAGCTGGCAGAAAATGCTCATGAAACCATGAAGAAATTTGACTCACTGTCAGTAATAAGAAAGTGGGAAGAACTGGTGAAAGAGGCAATGGGACATGAATGAAGAGATTAGGGTTCTGCATGTTTTTATGGGTATGAACAGGAGCGGAGTACCTGTTATGCTAATGAATTATTTTAGAAACATTGACAGGAGCAGGGTAGTTTTTGATTTTGCCCTGGAATCGTCGAAACCTGAGGATTTTGATAAAGAAATAGAATTGCTTGGTGGAAAGATTTACAGAATTGGTGCAAGAAGCAACACCATTGGATTCCATATAAAGCTGGGAAGAATCATAAGGGAAAACCGATATAAAATAGTGCATAGCCATATGAATTTTCGGAATTTAACTATTCTGTTGGCAGCTTTGCTATCCGGGGTAAGAATCAGGATATCACACAGTCATAATTCATATACCCCGAATAATATATTATTCAGAGTTTTAAAGGGAATTATCATCGGCAGCCTAAAAATGGTTTCAACACACAAACTTGCCTGCTCCGTCATAGCAGGGGAATGCCTTTATGGTATAAAACAGATTGACAGGGGAAATGTTATAATAGTTAACAATGCCATATGTATTGAAAAATTTGCATATAAGCCTGAAGTCCGCATTAAAGTTCGGGAAAAACTGGGTCTTTTGGATAAAATCGTACTTGGGAATGTTGGTAATTTCCTGCCGTTGAAAAACCATGGTTTTATGATTGAGATGTTCAATGAACTTCAGAAATCCGTCCCTGAGGCCAGATTGGTTCTGGTAGGCCAGGGCGGCCTGATGGTAGAAACAAGAAGAAAAGTCTCCGGGTTTAACCTGGATGACAAGGTTTTGTTTTTAGGAAGCAGAAGTGATGTAATCGATTTATATCAGGCTTTTGATTTGTTTGTACTGACATCATTCAATGAGGGGCTTCCTCTGGTACTGATAGAAGCGCAGGCTTCCGGTCTCAGGTGCGTTGTGTCAGATAATCTGACACAGGAATCAAATCCTGTAAAATTGATGAAGATAATTAAGTTGGAATCCGGTCAAGAGGTTTGGGCTGATGAAATCAAGGATTTGCTGGATACACCATATGAGCGGAGTTCTAATTTTGAAAAACTGAGGGAAAAAGGATTTGATATTAAAGTGGAAGCATATAAACTGGAACAACTGTATATTGGTATGAAGGATTGAGATGGAAAGAGGAAACATAGGCAAGGATAGCCTGAAACTTACAATTTCACAGATGAGTGCTTTGTTGATAAGCATGATTTCTGCCATGCTTCTTTCAAGATACAGAACACTGGGAGAATATGGAACATATTCACAAATATATATAATTGCAGAAATTGTTGCACCTATTGTGATGCTTGGAATACCGGGCAGCCTGTCATTTTTTCTAACGAGAGGTTCAAATGCATTGGAAAAGAGACAGTTTCTATCTTTGAATCTTATAATAACAACTGTTCTTGGAATATTGACCGGAATTATACTATTTGTTCTCAAACCTTTTTTGGTAAACTACTTTTCAAATCCGGCACTGGGAAATCTGATACTGGTTATAGCAATATTCCCATGGGCAAGGACAATATTCAACTCAATACAGAGTATTTTGATTATTTACAACAGGACGACCTGGCTGATTTTTTA
>JAFGQO010000133.1 GCA_016935615.1 Bacteroidales bacterium | reverse complement strand
TGTCATGCCTTCGACCTGTCTTCCTCCAGGAAGGCAGATAAATCGTTGGACAGGCAGACAGGCAAAATCAAACAGCATCAGTATAACATCCAGAGCGCACATTTTTCACCCGGTTTCTCCGGAGACTTTTTTCTTTTTGATCCTCTTTTCTTTCACCTTCCTGAATAACCCAGATTTTTCATTAGAGATGAAAAATCTGCAATTTTAGCGTGGGTTAAAAATTTATCCTCAGCATTCAAAAAAACATTGAGCTGAAGGATTAAAGATATTTTCTCGCCTTCGTTCAATCGTGTCTGCGCTGCAGTCAGGGCATTCATAGTCGCCAAACGCACAGCATCTCTGTGGGAATCTATTGAATCTACAACTCTGATTTTTCCTGAAAAAAGAAGGTTTCCCGCTTTCCGAGGTGTCATTCCTGAAGTGTATATCAAATCTGCATGTCTAACAGCAGGCAAATACTTTCCTTGCGGGATGGGTTGTTCTATGACCTTGCTCATATGCTGTATATCTCTGTCATTTTTACGATTCGTTTTGCCGCAGCAACTGCCGCGGCATGATCCTGGGAAAAGTTAAGCCGGATACTGTCAGTGCAATCAGGATCAAATTCTGTTCCGGGTGTAACTACCACGTTTGCCTGATAACGAAGCAAACGCACAAAAGTGTTCAAATCGACTCTTAGCGGTGGAAGTTTTGGGAAGAGATAACTCCCTGCCTGTGGACATGTGGTTTTAAGATTTGCCATATTGAATATTTTCAGTATTTCATCTCTGATTGCTTCATGCTCTCGAATGCGATTTTCCAACCATCGTGAAGGTTCCTGAAACCATGTGTTGAGAACTGCTTGATTGTAACCTGCAGCTCGAAGAGAAACAATTGCCTGAAGTCGCTCCATCCTGTCAATCAATTTGGACGTGCCAAATGCTATACCAAGGCGGAATCCGCTGAGTGACTCAGTTTTTGATGGACCCATAATCGTGATGAGATTTTCCGGAAGAATATCACAAGAACAAAGATGTGTGTATTCTTCACCGAAGTAAAGCATTCTGGAATAGAGTTCATCAACAATTAATGTGACATTATATGCTGTTGCAAGTGCTGAGATTTGATTTATTGTAGTGCTTGAATATACAAGTCCAGTCGGATTGTTGGGTGTTGAAAAAACGAAGACCTTTGTTCCACTTTTAAATGCATTTTCAAGTTGATTGAGGTCAACGCCCTTCTCGGATTGATTTTCCTTGTAATTCATCGTGATTGGAACAACTTCACCGCCAAAGAAGACTACAAGTTTGCGATTGGCAAAATAATCAGGTGTGACCACAGCAACTTTAGTCCCCTCAGTAACAGTCGCACCAAATGCCAAAAACAATGCGCCTTGAGTTCCGGGAGTGATAATCAATTCACTTTCTGCTAAAATTGATGTACTTGTATATTTGCCAAGGCTATCAGCCAGTCTTTTTCGGATTTCTGCGTCTCCCCGATACTCTGTATAAGCTTGTTTGCCTCCTTTGCAAAACCCTTTTTTCCATGCGGCATCAGAACCGGGCGTTGGGGGAAAAGCATCAACATCCCCATGTGAGAAATCAACAAAAATTCCATCAAGTTTTTCACCAATCATCATTGAATTCAAATCTCCCAGATATTGTCTGACTTCTTGACCGGGTGCACTGTCTGCTTCTAGTGATTTAAATTTTTCATCAATTGTCATCATATTTTAACTTTCTATTTATGTTGTCCTTAATAATGAGATACAACGGTTTATGGTATGTTGAACTGAACTTCCGGCAGCTTCCCATATCGCTGTTTGAATGTAAAAGTATGATTTTCATAGTAGAAGGATTGCCATAAAATCATAATACGATGTAACAAAACAGCAAAAATGGGAAGGTTACCGGAGGTGGATCTATCAGGACCAATGGTGTATAATACTCCCACAAATCAAGACCACGGATTCAAGTTCATTACCAGTACAGGTTATGATTTCTGTTTTCTTCTTCACGCGCGGCTTATTTTTTCAGAAACGCATTAACCCATCTTTTACAGGGGTCGTCAAATTTTATCTTTTCCTTATCAAAATAATCAGCATTCCATTTCTTCCCCACCCATGTTTTCATTTCTTCATGTTCTTCATCATTCGGGTCACATAATACTTTGAGCATTTCATAATATCCAGATACCCCGCCACAATCCTCCGGAGGGCAGGATCGTTCACCATCAAGGCAGATTGGATACCGTATCTTATCATCTTTCAATAAGTATCCTTCCAAAAGAATTGTATGCCACCATGAATCTCCGAAATCGAACAAATATTTTGCAGTTACTCCCAAATCATTGAAAAAGGCCATCACTGGGATTTCCCAACCGGCTTCTATTTCGAAATCTTCAGAAATAAGGTCAAAATCAGGGATCCCTATTCGTTCAGTTTTTCTCTTTCCTTTTCCCTTTATTTCAAAATAGTGAAGATGGTAATCAAGCCAACCCATTGAATCCTGAATTGCAACATGTAAATCCCAGAAATTATAAAATGAAGGGATCTGAATTCTTCTCCAGATTAAAGGGCGAATTTCGGATAATTCAATTTTGAACTGTAAAACGACATTTTTAAATGGACCCGATTTTTTTACTTGTTTGTAATTCATTAATTATCATATTTGGTATATTTGCCAGACTTATGTTATGAATATTAATTTTAAAGTCCGCACGGTTATATGAATCTTTGAAAAAATTATAATCAGCTTTAATCTCTTTCAAATACCTCTTTTTCTTTGAATCATCTAATTTTTCTGGTATAGGATTTGAATCTTTGTCATAAAATGTTAATCTCTCTAATACATTCTCATGCAAATCATTTATCAGAATTGAATATAAGTCTTTGTCTGCTTTATGTTTTTTATAAACTTGAAGATATGAATACTTTAATCCTGATGGTGTCCCAGAAATTACAGAGTCAATGTTTTTCGAGAATAACATGTCCAACACAACGCTGGCTTTTTCCCTGTATCTGTTCATTGTAAGGCATTCATCCTGAATTCGTTCAATTGGTTTTTTATAATAATTCTGAATTTCTTCATCCAAGTCAAAGAAGGAAAAATCTATATTGTCAGCCAACATTTTCCCAATGGTGGTTTTACCTACACAACTAATACCAACTAAATATAGAATCATAAAATCTCAGCAATGTTTAAAAATCAAATTTACGTTTCTCAATAGGAATTGATTTAACTTTCTGTATATTATCTAATATTATATTGCAGGTTATACTGACGGAAATCAGGTTTGCGAAAATTTATACTTTCTGATTTCGTCAGTATATGCTGATCTGTAAGATTTTGCTTCGCCTGCCTGTCATGCCTTCGACCTGTCTTCCTCCAGGAAGGCAGA
>JAFGQO010000132.1 GCA_016935615.1 Bacteroidales bacterium | reverse complement strand
TTATATTTTTCTTCCAACAATTCCTTTACTTCTTCCAATTTTAAAAAATGTTTTACATTTATGTGATGAAAACAAAATAGGACAAAAATTTTCAGATACAAAAGAAATCAGAACGAATTGAATACATTGTTAAATATTCTTTGGATATTCTTTGGAGGAGGTATTATTTTATTTTTTGAATACCTTCTTGGAGGTCTTGCTCTTTGTATTACCATCATTGGCATTCCTTTCGGTCTTCAATGTTTCAAACTTTCAATTTTTGCAATAGCGCCATTTGGAGCAAAAGCTGTTGAAACAGAAAATGCCGGAGGTTGTTTGTTTGTGCTCTTTAATATTTTATGGATCCTGTTTGGCGGATTCTGGATAGCAGTGACACACCTTCTGTTAGCCTTTGTATTTTCGATTACAATTATAGGTATTCCTTTTGCCATTCAACATGTAAAAATGGCTGGTTTTGCTATTACTCCTTTTGGAAAACGAATTGAATAAAAGAAATCCTTATCCCCTTTTCAGCTATTATTAACAATGCTTCCGTCTTTTATTTGTAACGTCCGGTCTGCCATGCGAGCCAGTTCCTTATCATGTGTTACGATAACAAAAGTCTGATTCAGTTGATCACGTAAATCAAAAAAGAGTTTATGCAATTCATTTTTATTTTGAGTGTCGAGATTTCCGGAAGGCTCATCGGCCAGAATGACCAGAGGATTATTTATAAGTGCACGGGCAACGGCAACTCTCTGTTGCTCACCTCCCGATAGTTCAGATGGCTTATGATTAGCTCTGGCTGAAAGATTGAGCATCTCCAGCAGATCGTATGCCCGTTTTTCAGCAGTTTTTCTTGCTTCTCTTGCAATAAATGAAGGTATGCATATGTTTTCCAAAGCAGTGAACTCAGGAAGGAGATGATGAAACTGAAATACAAATCCGATTTTCCTATTTCTGAAGAAAGCCAATTGTCTGTCATTTAAGCAACTTATATCAATATCATGGATCAAAATATTCCCGCTGTCGGGTCTCATCAATGTTCCCATAATCTGGAGAAGTGTTGTTTTTCCTGCTCCGCTTGCCCCAACAATGGTAACGATCTCTTTTTTATGAATGGTTACATCAATCCCTTTGAGAACTTCCAAAGGACCAAAAGACTTCTTAATATTTGTTATCTGAATCATAAATTATTAAAAAAAAGCAAATACAGGTAAATACAATAAATTAAAAAAAGGATACTCGCCTTAATACGAGTGAGTTTGCCTCCTTTTAATGGCAAAATAAACAGAAAAAGAAAGATCGAGACCCCCAGCATCCAAAAAATATCAAATTGTAAAAATCTGTTGTCTACCGATATAGGTTTAATAAGACTCGTTAATCCTAATACAACCAGAATATTGAAAATATTTGACCCGATAATATTGCCGATGGAAATATCCATTTCCCCTTTTATAGCAGCCAATAAAGAAGTTGTTAATTCGGGTAAACTTGTTCCGAATGCCACAATAGAAATAGCAATGACTCTTTCACTGATCCCAAAATTTGAAGCAATAATACTTGCATTGTCAACCAAAAGATCGGAACCAAATGCCAGACCAAGATATGCAAGAATAAGCAGGAGAATAATTTTCCACAGCTTCATTTTTTCAATTGATACTCGCTTGGCTTTATCCTGAATGCTTTGTTTTGAAAACTTAAACAATCCTGCTGAATAGCCTATTATCAATATCAAAAACAATGCGCCTTCCCATCGGGCCAACCCATGGTTATACAAAAATGCCCACAATAAAAAACTAACCAGAAGCATAAACGGAGCATCAATTTTTACTGAATTGCTCCTGACCGGTATTGGAATAATAATTGCTGTTAAAGCAAGTACAAGCGAAATATTGGCAATATTCGAACCTATTACATTCCCTATTGCAACATCAGGATGACCTTTTATTGCAGCGACAACACTTACAAAAAGTTCCGGTGCAGAAGTTCCGAAGGATACTAATGTTAAACCAATAACCAAAGAAGACAGATTGAACTTGTCAGCAAGTGCAACACCTCCTTTAATCAGGAATTTTCCTCCATACAACAAAAGAATAAAGCCAAGAAGTAATAATAGATATTCCATTAAAAGGATTGAGAATTTTGAATGAGATTATTTCAGACTATTTATGCAGATTGTTCTTCAAATCCTTAATATCATCATTAATATCTTTTGTTCCCTCATTGATCTCTTTCTTAATTTCTTCGGTAGCTTTTCTGAATTCCCTCATTCCTTTGCCCATCATTTTTGCAAAATCAGGAATTTTCTTTGATCCAAACAGGATCAGTATAAATAAGATAATGATCGCAATTTCCGGTCCGCCGATAAATAAAAACATAATCTGCAGTTCTAAATAATGCCATTCAAAGATAGCAAAAAGCCTCAACAATGCTTAAGGCCTGAATTAAGTTTGTTGAAGCTTTCAGAATACTGATCAAAGCCGGTAAATATTATGTGCGATTCTTGTTTTCCTTTCTCTTTTCTGATTTCTTGATCGAATCATATACTACCGGGGTAGCTACAAATAATGATGAATATGTACCAACGACAATACCTAACAGAAGAGCGAACACAAAACCTCTGATAACCTCGCCTCCAAATATGAAGATAGTAATTAATACGATAAAGGTACTGAAGGATGTACTGAAAGTACGGCTAAGTGTACTATTCAACGCAAGATTCATGATCTCTTTCCGTTCCCGTTTAGGATAAATGGTAAAATTCTCCCTGATCCGGTCAAAGATCACCACCGTATCATTAATTGAGTAACCAACTACTGTAAGTATTGCAGCTATAAAAGCCTGGTCAATTTCAAGAGAGAAAGGCATAAATCCATAAAATAAAGAAAAAATTCCTAAAACAATCAGCGCGTCATGAATAAGTGCCGCAACAGCACCAAAACCATATTGCCAGTTTCTGAATCTCAGAATAATGTATAAAAACATAAAGATCAGGGCAACAAAAATTGCCACTACGGCCTGTCTCTTGATATCGTCTGCTATAGTTGGGCCTACTTTTTGGTTGCTCTGCCAATACTTGTCATAGAATGTATCATAATCGACATCACTCCCCAGGATAGGTTTCAACCCGGTGTATATCAATTGCTGAATTTCATCATCAAGTTCAGCCCCATCTTCATCAATTTTATATCGGGTTGTAATACGAACCTGGTCATCTGCACCAAAGGTTATTACTTTTGGAGTTTCACCAAATTGGTTTGTTAAAAGATCAGCAACCTGATGTGTTTCTACAGGATTATCAAATTTAATGATATAATTCCTGCCGCCTGTAAAATCAACTCCTGCATCCAGCCCTCGTATAATAAGTGATCCAATTGATATTAAAACAATCGCTGACGATATAACATAAGCAATTTTACGTCGATCGATGAAGTTGATATTAACATTTTTAAAAGCATTCCTTGTCAGGTTGGTCGCAAAAGTGATCTCTCTGTTCTTATTCAATAGTCTTTCAAAAATTAATCTTGTTATGAAAATAGCACTGAATAAAGAAGTACAGATACCAATCCAGAGGGTTGTTGCAAAACCTTTAATCGGACCGGTTCCAAAAATATATAGAATGATGGCGGTAATAAGGGTAGTTACATTGGCATCAATAATTGCAGAATATGCATTCTTATAGCCATCTGATACTGCCATTCGAACGCCTTTCCCTGCCGCCAGTTCTTCTCTTATTCGTTCATAAATCAAAACATTTGCATCAACTGACATACCTATTGTCAGCACAATACCGGCAATACCGGGAAGGGTAAGTGAAGCACCCAGAGAGGCAAGAACTCCGGCAATGAAAAACATATTAGCCAAAAGTGCAATGTCTGCCACAAGTCCGGCTTTTCTGCTATAATAAAAGATCATATAAAAAAGAACAACAATGAAGGCTATCAAAAACGAACTGAATCCTTCACGAACTGCCCTTTCTCCCAAAGAAGGTCCGACAATATTTTCCTGAATAATATGTGCAGGAGCAGGCAATTTACCTGATTTCAGCAAATTGGCCAGATCCTGGGCATCATTGATGGTAAAACTGCCCGTAATCTGTGAACTACCCCCTGCAATTTCAGTTTGAACAGTCGGGCCGGAATACACCTTATTATCCATTACAATACAAATTACTTTTTTAAGGTTTTCCTTTGTAATATGCGCCCATTTCTTGGTCCCTTCCGCATTCATATTCATCAGAACATATGCGAAACCACTTGCTTCATCAAATTCCTGGCTGGCAGAAACAATAGCCTCACCATCAAGTGGCGGTTGTCCATCCCTGCTTCTGACTTTTATGGCATATAACCTGTAAAGGTCTGTGGGTTTCTTATTTTCATCCAGGTCAGGAAGCGCTGACCACATGAATCTTACCTCACGAGGAAACATCTTTTTTTCAATAGCAAGCTGAAGGTAATAGTTGATCTTTGAAGTATCTTTCATGCGGGCTATTCCAACTACCGCTCCCTGGAAAGGTTGCCTTGTCTGAGGATCCTGCATTGGTCTCAGGATACTAAGCAAAGGATACGTTTCTTCTATGCTTTGAGGAATGGAATCTCCAAGAGTAGTATCACTTTTTATCTGATCCATCAATGACAACGATTCTGAAGTATCCTTCACAGCAGCAGGTTCTTCCGAAACAACAACTTCCTCCTTCCTGTTTACTGTTTTACTTTTCTTTTGTGCAGCAAGGTAATCTCTCACCATTGCATCCGCCTGATACATGTTCTGTATTAATTCAGCATTCTGGAAAGTTTCCCAGAATTCAAGATTTGCCGTACCCTGCAGCAAACGTCTTACTCTTTCCTTATTTTTTACACCCGGCAAGTCAACAAGAATCCTATCTTTCGTATCCAGGTATTGTATGTTAGGCTGTGTTACTCCAAATTGGTCAATTCTGGTGCGTATAATATTGAATGCGTTATCAATTGCACCATGAGCTTCTTCCCTGATAATACGAAGAACCTCATCGTTAGGAGTACCCGGTTTAACCTGATCACGCAACTCTTGCGAAGTAAAAATAGCCGATAAGCTGGCTCCCGGATCAACTTCTTCAAATGATTCACCAAACAGGGTAATAAAATCCTTATTTGTTTTCCTTTGTTTTTCCTTTGACAATGCCAATGCTTTATTAAAAGTAGTATCGGTACTGTTATTAGCAAGTGAACGAATTACATCAATCGTTGAAATTTCGAGTATTACATTCATCCCGCCTTTCAGATCGAGACCAAAATTGATCTCTCTTTCCTGTACTTCACGAAAAGTAAAATCATTAATAAGTATATCGTATACACTCTCGTTTGCCAGGCTATCAAGATATTTCTCTTCCTTCACAGGATCATCATTGGCATATTCTTTTGCCTGATTTCTGATATTTACTGCCACGAAAGTAAATGACAATTGATATAAACATACAAGTGTCAGAGCAATTACCAAAGTCAAAATGGCTCCTTTGTTTCGCATTTCTATCTAATTTTTAATATGTTACTGTATTATTTAAGTATCCGATTTCAGTAGTGGCGCAAATATAACTAAATTTTCCCAAGAAAAAATTTGAAGGTTCTTCTATACCTGTATTCAAATTGATTTACAAAATGTAAGGAAATAAATGATTTGGTTGATATTACATAAAACCTGAATAAAGAGAAAGTGCGACAAATATATTAAATCAGCGATTTTATATTTTCAATTAATTTTTTTGCCAATACCTCACTTTTTTGTATGTCTGAGCTTTCAGCATATATTCTTACAATAGGCTCCGTATTCGATTTCCGTAAATGAACCCATTCGTTCTGAAAAAAAATCTTTAATCCATCAATATCAACAATTTTACAGGATTCGTATTTCTTTTTTATTTTTTGAAAAATACGATCAACGTCTACACCTGATCCCAATTCAATTCTATTTTTGGATATTGCATAATTTGGGTAGCGTTTTCTCAATTCAGAACACTTCAATCCTGAAGTTGCCAAATGGGTTAAAAAAATTGCTATTCCAACCAATGCATCTCTTCCATAATGCAGTTCAGGCAGGATAATACCTCCGTTGCCCTCACCCCCGACAATAGCCTGTATTGCTTTCATTTTTTCGACTACATTCACTTCACCAACCGCTGATGCTTCATACCTGCCTCCTTTTTTTTCAGTAATTTCCTTCAGGGCCTGAGTGGAAGACAGGTTTGAAACCGTATTACCTCCTCCTTTTATTTTCAGAATATAATCAGCTACAGCAACAAGGGTATATTCTTCACCAAACATGGATCCATCTTCATTAAGGATCGCCAGACGATCAACATCCGGGTCCACAACAAAGCCAACATCTGCACCTTGTTTTGTAATTAAACCGGAAATTTCGGCAAGGTTTTCTGGCAAAGGTTCGGGATTATGAGGAAACAATCCATTGGGTTCACAATACAGTTTAATAATATTTTTAACTCCCAATGCTTTCAATAATTCAGGAATTATGATCCCGCCAACTGAATTCACACAATCAACAGCAACTGTAAATTCAGAGTTTTTAATCGCATCAATATCGAGAAATGACAATTTCTTTATCTCCTGAATATGCAAAGTATTCATTTCCGAATTTGTGGTATATTCACCCAGATGATCAAATGAGCTAAAGTTGAAACGATCATGTTCAGCTATTTCGAGTATTATTTTGCCATCCTTATCGGAAAGAAACTCACCTTTTTCATTTAGTAGTTTTAATGCATTCCATTGTGCCGGATTATGACTTGCTGTAAGGATTATTCCTCCGCGTGCATGCAAATATCTTACTGCCATTTCAGTTGTGGGTGTGGTTGCCATGCCAAGATCTATCACATCAATACCCATCCCCTGTAATGTTGAAGATATGATGTTGGCAAACATTGGGCCTGAAATTCTTGCATCTCTGCCCAAAACAACGCTTTTGTTTTCACTATCAGTATTCTCTTTCGCCCATATGGCATACGCGGCGGTATATTTCAACACATCCAAAGGAGTCAGGTTCTCTCCAGGTTTTCCTCCAACTGTACCTCTAATTCCGGATATTGATTTTATTAGTGTCATAATTCTTTTCCTGATGTATAGATTTCATGTACTTTTGCAAAACAAAAATACTATTTTTTGGAAGGAGCATGTGAACTTAATCAATTGATTTTATTATAACATAATGAGAAAAGGAAATCCGGTCAGAAAACAAAATAACGGTTCTTACAAACAAAGAAAAGGAAACAGGCCAGGGATTCATAATTATACGAATACTGCCGGAAGCAACAATGAAGCAGATGAAATACGTTTGAATAAATACATTGCAAATTCGGGTTTATGTTCCAGAAGAGAGGCTGATGAATACATTAAAGCCGGTTTAGTAAGCGTTAATGGCAGAATAATAACTCAGCTGGGCACAAAAATCAAATTGAATGATGATGTTCGTTACAACAATGAAAAGATAAAAGCGGAACGCCTTGTCTATATACTTCTGAACAAACCGAAAGATTACATCACAACACTCAGGGATCCGTTCGCAAAAAAAACTGTATTGAACCTCGTTCATAATGCTTGTAAAGAGAGGGTTTATCCTGTTGGCAGGCTGGATAGAAATACAACAGGTGTTTTATTAATTACAAATGATGGTGACTTGACCAAAAAACTAACTCATCCCAGTCATAATAAGAAAAAGATATACCACGTAACGCTTGATAAGTCATTATCTAAAACACATTTTCATCAGATAGTAAAAGGTATAACCCTAGACGATGGTTTTATTTCAGCCGACAATTTAAGTTATATTGACAATACCGACAAAACAGAAATTGGAATTGAACTGCATTCCGGGAGAAATCGAATTGTGCGTCGTATTTTTAATCACCTTGGGTACAACATAAAAAAATTGGACAGAGTATATTTTGCAGGTCTTACTAAAAAAGGATTACAAAGAGGAAAATGGAGATTTTTAACACAGCAGGAAATCAATATGCTTAAAATGGGTGCCTATCAGTAAATACCCAGCAAAATTAAAAGACAATCCTCACCATTAACAATTTTTATATTTTTATCCCCATAAATAATACATCATCCACCTGATCATATTCTTCTTTCCATAGGTTAAAAGTGCTTTTCACATAGTCGTATTGTTCTTCCATCGGTTTTTGATGGATGTCTTTCAGAAGATTTTTTAATCTTACCATTTTAAATTTCTTACCAATCGGCCCACCAAACTGATCAGGATAACCATCTGAAAACATATAGATTAAATCGCCTTTATCAAGCTGAATACCTTCATCTTTAAAAATTTTATCTTCCTTATCATAGTGACCGCCAACAGAACTTCTGCTCCCCTTAATATATATTTGTTCCCCTCCTCTGTAAACAATCATTGGTCTCATGGCTGATGCATATCTAAGATAATTTGTTTTAGTATCAATTTCGCATACAATGATATCCATACCATCATTTGATTGATCAGAACTGGTTTCAATATTCTGATTCAGTGTACTGCGCAATTCTGCATCAAGATCTCTGAGAACTTCTGAAGGTGCATTCACTGCCGTACGAATACTGATATCTTTAATCAGTGTGGTACCAATCATCGACATAAAAGCACCTGGTACTCCATGACCAGTGCTGTCAGCACAAACAATTACGAATTTGTTGTTATTGATTTTATCAAACCAATAGAAATCACCGCTGACAATATCGCGAGGTTGATAAAAAATAAATGATCCTGAAAAGTTTTGTTGAAGCTTTTTAATTGGAGGCAAAATACTGGATTGTATACGCTGTGCATAATTAATGCTATCGGTAATGTCCCTGTTCTTGATCTCAATTTCTTCTTTTTGTTCGACAACTTCACGGGTCCTTTCATCCAGACGCTGTTCAAGATATTCCTGAATCTGCTTCTGCTTTCTTTCTCTGTATTTAATGATAACTACTATCGATAGAATCAGAATTATAATTAATAATGTGATGAACCACCAGGTTTTCCACACAGGCAATTTGACTTTAATGATAAAGCTTACCGGAGATAATTCAGTTACTCCGTTTTTGCCATACGATTTTAGTAAAAATGTATACTCTCCATCTTCAATACGTGGATAAATAACGAATCTGTTGCTTGAAACTTCAGACCAGTCAAGGTCATAACCTTCCAATTTGTACTGATAAGTGACAGCTTCCGGATCGGAATAACAAAGTCCAATAAACTCAATTCTTAGCTTGTAAGCTGAATAAGGCAATACGATAGGTTCGCGAAAATCATATTCTTTATCTGATATAATCACTTTAAGAATATTTGTCTTTGGATCAAGCTGATCTCTCCGTCCCTTAATAACATCATAGGTTATTAATCCTTCTGATGTGCCAAAATACAGTATTCTGTCGCTATCAATGGCTGTAGAATTGAGATTGCAGTCTCCGGAAATCCCGTTATCAGAATCAAAAACTGCAATCGCTAACGAATTGATATTGATTCTGCTAATTCCTAAACGATGTCCTGTCCAGATATAATTGCTGTCAGCTGAAATAATACTATAGCAATAGTTGGATTTAATGCCATCCTTAACGGTCAGATTCATTATAGTATCAGGCATTAAAATAAATATTCCCTGTCCGTATGTGCCAATCCAGATATTGCCATTAACATCCTGCGTAATGGAATTAAAATCGAGTTCATATTTTCCAACTGTAAAAAATTCCTCCACTTCTCCCTTCACATTTATTTCATAAATTCCATTTGTTCTTGTGGCAAAAAGTAACCTGTTTTCCGAATCAAGAAACAAATGTTTAATGTCGTTGTGCGGCAATCCTTTGAGTGTGTTGTAATGGTAACGTTCTCCCGAATGAATATTGGTAATATAAATTCCATTCTTGGTGGCTACATACAGATTATCTGCATCACCCGTTATATAATTCACAGAATTGCTAAGGGAATTATTCTCAAAAAGGAAAGATGAGAACGTTTTTGACCGTACACCCTTCTTTAAAACACCATGCTTTTCAGTGCCTACCCAAAGGGTTTCGTGATTGAAATACAAACTTGTGATCCTGTCCCTTGGCAACATGCATTCACTACCCAGATAGTGTAGTCCGGATGTTTTTTTATTTATCTGTAAAACACCTGTCTCCCCTCCAAGCCAAATAATACTGTCATTCAATGCAAGAGAAACAATATTATTTCCCAATTCACTTTGAGCATAATTCAGGAATTCAAACGGCTGGTTTGTTTTTAAGGCGAAACCCTCTCCATAAGTGCCAATCCAAATGTTTTTCTCTCTGTCTTTAAAAACACATTTAACAAAATCTGTTGAAAAACCATTCTCCTGATCATATTTGATGATTGATTTAACAGAACCCTGATTTTCAGAATCTAAATTGATTTTTAACAATCCTGAGCTGAAAGTACAAATCAAGAGATTTGAGTCAATATCAAATTCGATATCCTGAACATTCTCATAGTCTAAACCAAATTCTTGTCCAATGTTTTTGAGATGAAATGTATCCTGTAATATTGTCAAAAGGTATAAACCGGCATCTTCAGTACCAATCCAAAAAGAATTTCCATTGTATGCATCATGGATTGATTGTATTTTTATATAACTCAATTGATCAACACTTCTTGGCACAGTGTCTTCAGTATCCGATAGATCGTGTATTAATAATCCTTCCCGGGTTCCCAGCAAGAGATTACTCCCTCTGACATGAATACTGGATATCAGGTAATTGGAAAAGTCCGGATGAAATGCTTCCGGTTTTCCTTTTTCATTTAGACGGTACAATCCTTTATTCTGGGTTGCAATAATTATTCCGTGCTCATAACTTTGTGTAATCCCGGAAATGGACAAACTCATGCTCTCATCAAACAAAAAGGGGGTGAAGTAATTTCCATCGTATGACCATATTTCGCCATTGTTAAACCCAAACCATAATTTTCCCAGGCTATCAGCATAACTTATATTAACAACATCTACAGGCAAAGAATCAAAGTCTGCTGAAGATATAAATTCAATTCCGTCATAACGACATAATCCTTCCCCTGTACCAAACCAGATAAATCCGTTATTATCCTGAATAATGTTATAAACAAAGGGATGACAAAGTCCTTCATTAATCCCAAAATTTCTAAATCTGTTATTCTGAGAATATCCAATAGAAGAAATGAATATTGAAATAATAATAAACAGCGAAATGATACTACCCCGGTTGGTTCTCATATTATTAAAGAGTTTCAAAGATAAACTCATGGATTTACTCTGTTTGCCCCGATCCCGTATTTATATTTTGGTACACCTCCAATAGGAATAACATAAAATGGCAACAATTCATTGTATTGGTTCCTGACATTCACCACAACGTTATTATTTATTACCGGAGGTGCTTTCTTTTTAATAAACTGTATATCCAGGGATGTGTTTTTTTCTTCATCAAAGATCTTAAATTCATCTGAAATCCAGTGGTCATCTCCGGATATCGGGCTCCTCTGATTGTTTCTTGCAACCGATACTGTTCTTATTGCTCCATCAAAATCCCAGTCGAAGTTAGAAAGTTTTACTGTTATTGTTCTATCATCAACATAAGGATAAATATGGGATATTTCATTGGGATTATCATACATTCGAAAAGAATATTCATACGCAAAGGCATTCCCTCCTTCAACCGGTTTATTGGCTGAATAGCCGGTACTTAAAAAATACCTATATAAATTGCCATCATTACCAGCCACCCCATCAGCAATAACTTTAATGACATATCCTCCGAATTTTTCTACATATTCTCCCTCTGTCGGGTTAAAGGGACCGAATGTATACCAGTTATTATTGTATTTTGGATTTTCACCAAATACTTTAGAAGCAAGGAGAACACCACTTTTGTAATTGCCCTTCGGATCGGTTTCCTGTGCATCTTTGTGCGAATAACATTCTTTTCCACCATATACCGAAAACATAGTGCGTGTATCCCATATTCCATTTATTTCATCTATATCTCCCCCCGTATCAGGATCAAACACACGTATAAATACCGGTTCTTTAAAAGTCTCTGGTATTAAGAAAAAGAAAGTCTGAGAAAAATCATCATCTCCCCATGAAGTTTCTGCTTTGCTCCCAAAAGTCATTAAATACGGTATATTCTCATCACCAGCCGGAACAGGTTGGCCAACTGATGCTAAGCAAATGACCATGATAATTGAAAGAAAACAAATATATTTCATTGGTTAAGAAAGTTATTTTTTATATCCGGTTGTATTTCAAATATACAACATCATTGAGTATAAGTTTTATCTACGTAATCTTCAATAAAAAGTTATTTGTTTCAATCACCTATTCACTATTACAATTTTTTTGTTTGCGCAAGCTTTCTGAATTTTATCAGGTTCATTACTGTTTTTCCCGGTCAAACCAAGTCTGACTATGTAAATTCCGGGTTTATCATAACTATGTTCAGCTTCATTTGTACTTTCCATCGCACCATCTCCAAAATCCCAATAGTAGTTTTCAATAGCAAACTGCTTAATGTGCGATTCTGATGCATCAAAAGTGATATTCTCATTTACATACGCTGTGTCAGGAACAATTATATAGGGTTGTTCCATTTTTTCAATTAACAGATCATACGTGGCTTCACTTTTCGATATCTCACCGGTCAGAGTATCAACCACATTCAACTGTACGAGATAATACCCGGGAGATTCAAAGCAATGAACAACTCTCGATTGTCTGATAACTGAACCATCTCCAAAATCCCATTCATATTTCATGCTTGTTGTATCAAGATTAATTAATCCTGATTCATAAAACTCATAACAATATGTTTCCTCAACCTGTTCAGGACATTCGGCAAAACTCGGAAATGTTGAAACAAACTGATAAATATCATCAGTCCCTCTTCGATTTGATGTAAAATAGCCTGTATCCATTTCTGCATTGACAACAAAAGCAAAATCATCTGATCTTGAATTAAATGGTTGAGGCATATTTACAACATCAGTCCAATCATTATCCAGCAGCTCGCTGTAAAAAATATCCATCTCCCCCATGCCTTCACGACCATCTGATGAAAAATACAATCTCGTATCATGGTAAATAAAGGGGAAAATTTCATTTCCTGAAGTGTTAATCTTATTCCCTGCATTCACCGGTTCACTCCAATTGTTCCCCTTTTTTTCCGAATAATATATATCATAACCGCCAAATCCATCAGGATTCTGAGCTGAAAAATACAACCTGTTCCCATCATTACTTATGCATGGAAAACCTACATTGTACTCCTCACTGTTATAAGAGAATTGTTTTGGAGATAACCAGCCTTCGTTACCTTTTGAAGAAATCATGATACCATTTAATGTATCCCCTCCAATTTCATCACCTATTTTTCCTGATGCATTAATTGTCGATGTATAAAAAAGCATCTTCCCATCACTGCTCACAGAAACAGAACTTTCATGATAACGGGATATTAATTCTTTTGCAAATGGCTCCGGTCTTGTCCATTTTTTTTCACCTTTTGTCACTGAAAAATAAAGATTATAAAGATACTCCCCTTCCTGATCAACTGTTACGACAATTATATCCTGCTTGCGATTGGAGCTGAATATAATGCCATTTTTATAAATTGCAGGAGCCATTTCGCTATAGGTATTTGTGTTAATCGGAAGGCGATCTATCCGGAAGAATGTCTGAGCACCGGCAAAACGACCTGCTATTATTAATAAAACAAACAATATGATTCTCACTGACTTCATAGCTTAAAATCCCCTGGGATTTGATGCATTTACTTTGTATCCGAATTTATACTGAATATTTACCTCATGAGAGCCGGATGTATAATCTGACAGGCTGCCTATATTAATATCATAACTATATCCTAATGAAAATTGTCTGGTTAAGTTGTACCCTATCATAATTATAAAAGCTTCCTTATACCTGTATCCCAGTCCGGCTTTGTAACTATTCTTATACAACCCCATAGCATTTACAGAAAAACTAAAAGGATACGCCGTACTAAATACTAATTGTACTGAAGGTTCAACACTAAATTCATTAGGCAGGGCTATTTTACCCCCACCGGCAAAATGGTATTCATATTCTGAAATATCATGCGACATCTTGTATTTTCCGGAAGCATCGCTCTTATAACCAAAAAACCGGGGTATGGAAAAACTTACCCAATACATATCGGAATAATACAAAGCACCAAACCCGGCATCGGGAACAAAAAATGTTCTGTTATTTTCATTAAATGCCTGATCGTCATCTTCACGCAGATCAATATATTTTTGTGATCCGCTATTCAATCCCAGCTTTAAACCCAAAGATAATTTACCGGGGCCGAGATTGAATCTGTAGGCATAATTAAAGTATATGCCAGTATAATTTGTAATGCCAATACTCTCGTGTTCAAGCATCACTCCAAGTGCAACTTTGGGGTTTTTCAGAGGAGCATGCACACTGACAAATTGTGTGGAAGGCGCGCCGTCCATACCTGTCCAGTTGTTGCGATAAAAAAAACTGAGCGCAAGTGCTTCCTGGTTTCCGGTCGCCGCCGGATTCAGGTATGTAAGATTCTGATCGAATAACGATACTTCCGCTGTTTGCTGCGCATTCACTTCAAGTATACAGAAACAGAATAGTAAAAAAGCTAATATTTTTATTCTTAGAATCATTTACGCAGTTCAACATAACCTTTCCTGTCAGGCAGACCTTCCTCTCTGATTACATAGAAGTAAGTGCCGACAGGAACAATTTTTCCGTTTTTATTTTCTCCGTTCCAGATCAATTCATCTGTACCATTTGTCTCATATATAACACCACCCCATCGATCCAGTATGATCAGTTTTGCCTGATTCAGTCCACTCATATTGAGAATAAACTCATCATTTACTCCGTCTCCGTTAGGTGAAAATCCGTTAAAAATGGCAAGATCGTTTACAACGATCAGTATGGAATTACTGACAGGATCGCATGTGCCATTAATGACAGTCCAGCTAAGTTCATAAGTTCCAACCTCCGTAAAATCAACTCTGGTATTATGTAATGCAGCATCTTCAAACGATCCGGAACCTGATACAAACTGCCAATGTCCGACTCCAACATCAGGCGGTTGAGCATTCAGTGTTGTGCTAAATGTGTAATCCAGATCCTGGTCTTCACCGGCTATTGCCTCCTGTGGTTGCTCATAAAAGGTAACTGAAACCTCATCTTCATCTATACAGTTCCAGTTTGTTTCAGTCCAGACAAAATTGTAAACATTATATTCATCAACAATAACATTTGTATTTGAGCTTATCGGATCATCAAATACTGCATTTCCTCCCGACCACAAACCTGAACCGGCAGAAGGACTGGCTGATAAAGCCGCTGTCAAACCGCAGGTTTCAACATCATCCCCGGCATCTGCAACAGGAACTTCAAAGGCCGTAAGCTCGACAGCATTTACAAAACCCGTTTCATCAGCCTGGCATAAGCTGTCATCAACAATCTCAAGAACCCTGATTGATGCAGACTCTGAAGCTGCAAAGGAGAAATCTCCTTCGGGATCCGAGATATTGGTTTCGGTATGATTGATATTTCCTCCTCCAACTGTCATTGACCATGGCCTGTTACCTGACAGACTATAATGTACGGTAAGAATATCCCCTGCACATAAAGTATCAATACTTTCTGCAATATCTCCCGTTGGCAAAGGATTAATATCTATCAGTACGGCAGAAGAAGTATCTTTGCATTGTGCATATTGTCCTGATGAAACAAACCTTCTGTAAGATACTGTATCTCCCAGAGGAGGAGAAGTAAAATGAATATTTGTATGACTTCCGGAAGCTGGTTGCCAACCCGATCCATCAACCCATTCTTCCCAGTTATAAGCATAAGATCCGCTACCACCTGAAGGATTTGAACCTGTAAGCTGTTTCTCTGAATTGTAACAAACATATTGTGTGGCAGATCCTGTTATGCTGTTGTCAGAGATTGAATTGTAAACCTCAACAAAAAACGAAGGTGAGGTAGTATCTTTACAAACCGCATCAGTACCGGAATACACAATACGTTTGTAGTACATATTTTCTGCCAAAATTCCTGCAGGATAATCCGTCCCGACAGCTCCTGCAATTACAGAATAGTCTTCATCATTCGAACTTTCCATCCATGCAAAAGAATAAGTGCCATCTCCACCACCAAGCTGTGCAAAGGTTGTTGCCTTAACAACACCTGCATCTGTATATTCACAAATGGCAGTATCTGCTATCGGTAAAAAGATATTATTGCTTATGGGTTCCAAAACCGTAATGGAATCGATATTGCTGGTATCAATACATACTTTATGAGATGTAACCACACGTGCATAATACGTTGTTTCATCCAAATCTCCTTCAATCAAAATACTATCTGCAGAGATGCTGTTCCCCCAGTCTATTATACCATCCTCTCCGGAATACCAGTTGTAACTATAGTAGCCATCTCCGCCGCTCACATCGCTGCCGGTTAAAGTAAAAGGAGGACTCTGACCTGAGCATAGCGTATCATGAACAGCAATCGTATTGTTCAGAATCGAAGGAAAAACAAATACTTCGATGGAAAATGCCGTATCATAAACATATTTTTCAGGAGGCGTAAACGGATCATCTGTGAGGGTATCCAGGATGACCCTGGTATAGTAAGTGGTATTGGTTATTTCATCGGGTTGAAAACTCAACATATCTCCTGTTCCGCTGGCAGGAATCCAGCTTGAGTCATCATTGCTCTGAAGCCATTCATATATGTATGACACGGATTTGCTTCTGGGCATGCTTCCTTTAATCAGATGTGGCTTTTGCCCTTCACATATTGTATCCGGCCCGTCGATTGTATTGAACAGAAATCCGTTTAGGGGAAGCTGGAGATTGGCCAGGGTACTCCCCGGATCTCCGTTAAGTCCTTCAAGATCCAGTTCTTCGGCTTCTCCTCCTTCACCGCGCGAAATATTATATGTAACATTGCCGGGCAAACTGGGTCCGGAATACCAGATAATGCCTCCTCCTCCACCTCCGCCGGCTCCCGTAAGAGAATCGCCGGTGGAACCTCCGTTGCCACCATGAACATCCAGGTGTAAATCATTTGGGCCTGTGAACACATTGACATCCAGCAATATGCCTCCACCTGCTCCTCCTCCTCCCGCTCCTGCAGTTGCCAATCCTCCGACAGATTCTCCTAATGCATAAATACCACTGTTGTTATTATTCTCAAGCGTATCGGTCATAACGATTACGATTCCTCCTCCGTTTCCTCCCTTTGTAGCTGTATGATTTGCATCCTGTACGGAAGATCCTCCTCCACCTCCCATGGTTACCCTGTTGCTGTTAAATCCATAAAAACTCGTTGTTAAAGCCAATCCCCCTATCGCATTCTTATAAGTTGTGCATTCCGTTCTTTGATTCCCTCCGTTTCCTCCGATACCATAATGAGATCCTCCGGCTCCTCCGGCATATTTGCCAAGACCCCCGCCTCCCCCGTTAATTACCGCGCCCGTTCCTTTCGTATAGACGGAACCAAAACTCGACATAATAATCCCTTCTCCTTTCTTACCGGCTATTCCATTCACTGAATCATCAAAATATAGTGTGTCGGTTATATTTTCCCTGCATCCGCCAACGAAACTGGGTTCAGGCAGTGCTCCCAAAAAACCTGCATTGCTCGCTATAATATCATCATCCAGCGTAAGTTTCTTGAATATCACAAGAGCAATTACCCCTCCTGTGGTCCCATTCCAAGCCTGAGCCAAGACAGGATAAGAACTGGTTACCGTGGCGTAATTGGCTTCATAGATCTTTACCAGTTGTATTTTCTCAGCACCTGTAAATTTTGAAGAATTGATAGTCACTGTGAATTCAACCCTGACACCATCGACACTTCTCACCGCCAGCATTTCAAATCTTCCCCCATTCCTGAAAGTAGACCAGGTAAGATTTGTTGTTGGAAAATCTCCTCCTGGGAGCACTTCCACGCCTGTCATCTGCATCAATATCACCTTATCGCCGGGATGCAGATCTCCCGGCGCTGCCGTAAGGTCAATATGATCATCTGCAACAGTATTTACCTCGTAATACTTATTCATAATACCGCCAATAGGATTCACCTGAGAAATAGCTGAATGACTTATACTTAACAGAAAAATATAGGCTAAAAATTTCTTCAAAAGTTTCAAAAATTTAAGTTCCTTTCAAATATATAAATTATATATACGGTCAAATAAACATTATGTTAACAATTCAATACGGATAAACTCCTTTGATTTAGCTTATTCCCGCATTTTTTTTTCGGTTTTTACGGGAAATATAAGCTTAAAAACAGTTCCTTCGTTGAGTTTGGTTTTAAAACTTATCTCTCCGTCCAGGTTATCCATGATATTTCTGACTATGGCCAAACCCAAACCCATTCCACTGCTTTTTGTAGTAAAATTGGGCATGAATAATTTTGGCTTTATTTCGTCCGGTATTCCCCTTCCATTGTCAGATATAAGCACAATAACCTTTTGAGAGCTTTTCTCAACATTTACTCTTATCTCACCAATTCTATCATCCGGAACAGACTGAATTGCATTTTTAATAATGTTCATGAACAAACGTGAAAGCTGCTCCCTGTCCGCATTGATTTCAATGCCGGAATGCTCTGATGAAAAATAGATCTTATAATGGGCAGCTCCTTTAAAAAGATCAACGGATTTCTTAAGTATTTCTATCAGATCAACACGTTCAATTTTTGCGTCAGGCATTTTGGCAAAGTTTGAAAATTCCGTTGCAATTGCTGAAAGGTTATCAATTTGCTCAAGCAATGTATTGGTAATATTTTTTAAATACTCCTCCTGGTTTTCATGCTTATCGTTCCAAGATTTCTGCAAATGCTGTACGCTTAACCTCATAGGCGTCAAAGGATTTTTAATTTCATGCGCTATCTGTTTTGCCATTTCACGCCAGGCAGATTCACGCTCAGACCGGGCTAATAATTCAATGCTTCGTTGAAGTTCGATTACCATCCTGTTGTACTCATTCACAAGATTGGCAATTTCATCCTTCCGTTTGTAATGAATCTGTTCAAATCTGCTGCCCAATTTTAAATCCCTGAAGCGCAATTGCAAAAGTTCAAGTGGTCGGGTAATCTGATCAGAGATCAGTATAGTAATAACAATGGTTATCAATATCAGAATAACATATATATTGATAATGGTGACAATCAAAGCAGACAATGAAGCCTGCAATTCTTTCTGCTTGGTGAAATAAGGCAGGTTCAGATAGGCCAGTAGTTTGCCTTCACTGTTTTCAAAAAGTGCATATGCCGATAAATAGGATAAATTGCCGATATTTTCCCGATGAATGAATTGGGCTCTTTTTTCCTTCGATAATTTAAAAAAAGCTGTCGGATCCATTTTTGTTCCTAACAAACCTCTTTGAAAAATTTCTGAACGGGATGTAGCTAGTAGCTCTCCATTTGGATTGTATAAATTTATATCTGTATAAAAAACATCTGAGAATTTTATCAAAAGCTGGTTTAGATTATCATATTTATTTGTTTGCCAGTCGGTTGTTAATTCATTTTCAAGTTCCAGTTTATGAGTAAGTTCGATCAGTATAGAATGAATTTTCTCATGGAGGACTGTATCCTGATATTTTCTGTAGTTTCTGATGTTCAGCCAGATTGTACTGCCAGCAATCAAAATAAGTGAAACCAAGAGTATTGAAATGATGGTAAACTGAATTTTACTTCTCAGGTTTCCAAGAAAGCGGATCTCAGACTGATTCAAATTACGCGCGGCAAAAACCAGTATAAGGGATACATAATAAAAAAGAAACAGATAGGAAAATGCTATTAATACATCTATAAATTTAGGTTTGGGCAGACTTATTACAATCAGATTATCTGATTCGGAACTGTACAAAAGATGTTCATACCCATCCAGTGCGACCTTTTGAAATTCCGATGTTAAATCTCCGAAAACTTCAGAACTCAGACTATAACTAAAATCACCATACTGCGCAACCAGGTCCCCTTTGTAATATTTGGCATAAGAATATTTATCAATCAACCTTTCAAGGTGAAATTTCTGATCAAGTAACAATTCGGGATAACCCAACAGATCTTGTGTGATTTTAGAGTCAAGTTCAATAAATAAAGTGATTTCATAAGGAAATTCTGCAATTTTAAATGGAAAGCGACCAACATAGCTAATCCTTCCAGTGTAATTATCGAGGTAATAAAAGCTGGATCCCGGCAAACCCAAACCGATTTCACTGATAATATCATCAAAAAAACCGTAACAATAGAACCACCGGTAATCCGGGATTTCAATCAGAACACTATCCGTAGGACCACATAACGTGATCTGTAAATTGTATTTGTTCCAATACCCCGTAAAATAATTTTTACTCAGGTAGTTGTAAAACTTATCAATATTTATTTTCTTCCGATTTAGATACGAAGATATTGATGTGTCATTTTTAATATCCTGACTCAATTCCTCAAAAAGATATTCTGCAACCGGATCATGCTCATTTGTAAGACTGTAAGCAAGGGATTTTCTGATCATATCCTCCTTTTTACCAGCTTCATGCATAATGTAGAGCAAGGAATACACTGAGAAAAATAATACAAAAACCACCAGAAAAGAATAGCCGGAAAGGTTGTAATTTTTGTAAGAAAACCAGAGAAATAAAAGAAAGAAAAGCAAATAGGAAACAATCGAGATGAAATCAATAGGATAACCTGTAACAAAGAGAACAATAAAGATTAGAGCTGATGTAATAAAAAAAACCTGAAGATTCCGAAAAACGGATTTCAACAAAATTGTATGTTTGATCACCCAAATCAGAACAATGCCCAGTGCATAAAAATTAATTCCGTTGATCAGAAAACTAATCAATGAATAAATTGATAACCTGTCAATTGCATTGGGTTGAAAAGACATATTAGAATTAAAAATAAGGCTGTGGAAAAAATAGTGAGCATGAATAAAAAAAATCAATGCCAGCAAATTATAAAAAACAAAATAGAATGTTTGTCTGCCTTTTGAAATGTTGCCCTGAATATTGTTTACTCCGATAACCCTGCAAATCAGTATGGCATAAAACAATATTAACAAAGAATTTAACAGAAGATCCCCGAGGCTGGGAACGAATAATGAATCAGCATAAATAAACGGATCAAACAAGGCAAAGCTGTCAATGTTTAGTTTTAAACCAAGCTGAATGATTCGAAGGATAGAGATGAAAAAAATGACGATCGGTATTGTTGTAAGTCTTTTCTTTTTATCAGCTAGATTTTTAAGAACTATGTATAAGTAATATCCCAGAAGGATCAATCCAAGAAAAAGGAATACAGTGGCAATACCAGAACGTGGGGTTTTGTCATTCATACGATCCGGCAGTATTATACCAAATAAATAGTTGCCTTCCATATCGTGAATGTCATACCCATTCTCAGGTTGAAAACTAATTTTTGTGTCCCGGGGAAGGCGAAAATCAGGATTAAATCCGGTTGGAAGAAAATCATTCTCGTAAGGATAACGATTTTTGATCCTGATCAACCCAACATTTTTGACAGAATCATTGTCGGAAGAAATAACATGATAATAAGAATTGAAAATTTTTATCATGCGAAGATTGAAAAGAGTATCGGGATAATTTTCAAATACAGGAATTGCATTTGATGACCAATACACAAGTTGATTGTTGATATACCTGAACAATATGATGTCTTCATGATCAAGCTTCTGAATAATCTCATAATTGTATTCCTGATCGCATTTATCCAGTTTATTAAAATACTTTTCAACCTGCTCGCATTTTTGATGAAGTATTTGTTGCACATTTTTAGCATACCTCAACTTGTTTTCAAATATCCCTGAAAAATTTGCCAATAAAACAGAAATTGTAATTATTATCAGGGATATGATAAGCAACCGTTTTGAAATCATAACAGAAAGGTATTTCAGTTAATCATTATGATAATTCATGCCTTTTAGAATGGTGCAGGCTCTATACAATTGTTCAGTAAATATCAACCGAACCATCTGATGTGTAAATGTCATTTTCGATAGAGAGATTTTATAGTGTGCCAATTTAAGAATAACATCCGAAAATCCGTATGCTCCTCCACTAACAAATGCAACATGCTTATAACTTTGTATTTGCAATTTATTCAACCACACGGCAAATTGTCGTGAATTCATTTCTTCGCCTTTTTCATCAAGCAAAACGATAATATCGTGCTTATGAAGCACTTTTTTTAAAGCCTCTCCTTCCTTCTTCTTGATCAAACCGTCTGACAGGTTTTGAGAGGACTTCATACCAGGTATATCAATGATGGAAAAATCAATAAAATGTTTTATTCTATGGCAATAATCATCGATACCCTGCTGAATATATGGTTTATCCGTTTTGCCAATATTGTAAAATGTAAATTTCATGTAAAGCATTAATATAACTAATATTAAACTACGTTCTGCATACTTTTTTCAATAAAATTGAATGGATGCAATCGATTCAGAATACGAAAATATCAAAAAACCACATGAATGTTTTGTTTGAAGAAATGGATTGTAAATTTATATTTGCTTAATTTGGTTTGATTTTTGATTTTTGACTAGAGTAATAAATCATTTCGTTATGAAACAATTGAAAAAAAGTCTGTTTTTGATCCTATGTCTGATCATAATAAGTCAGAGAGCATTTTCAGGAGATATTCCCGGAGGTATTATCGCATCGTTTGCTTCGGGCGATGCATCAAAATTATCACAGTACTTTAATCAAACAATTGAACTTACCTTTTTTGAAAAAGAAGAAATATACAGCAAAACGCAGGCAGAAATTATACTTCGCGATTTCTTTGCTAAAAATCCACCCAAGCAATTCAAGATACTGCATGAAGGTGGCAAAGAATCTTCAAAATATGCAATTGGCCGGTATACTTCAACATCAAAAGCATACAGAATTACATTTTTACTGAAAACAATCAATTCCAAAATCTTTATTCATCAATTGAGGATAGAAAACGAATATGCTGAATAAATTAATTGAAGAACTAATTGAACTGGCCCTTATTGAAGATCTCGGAGACGGTGATCATACTTCTCTGTCCTGTATTCCTGCTGAAGCAACAGGTAAAGCTCAACTGATCGTAAAACAGGAAGGCATAATTGCAGGTATTGAAATTGCAGAACTTATATTTAAAAAACTCGATCCAAATATTTTCTTTAAAAACAAAATCACAGACGGATCAAAAGTAAAGCATGGTGACATAGCCTTTTTTGTGGAAGGCAGAGTTCATATCATTCTTCAGGCTGAAAGACTTGTTTTAAATATTATGCAGCGTATGAGCGGTATTGCAACTCAAACCAGTCAATATGTCGAAAGACTTAAAGGACTGAAAACAAAAATTCTTGATACCAGGAAAACAACTCCCGGAATGCGAATGCTGGATAAAGCAGCAGTAAAATATGGTGGAGGAGAAAATCACAGAATGGGTTTATATGATATGATCCTTATCAAAGACAATCATATCGATTTTGCAGGAGGTATAGAAAATGCCATCAGAAACACCAAAAAATATTTGGATAAGAAAAAATTAGACCTTAAGATCGAGATTGAAGCCAGAAACATTAATGACGTAAAGCAAATTCTTAAAGTAGGGGGTATTGATTTTATTATGCTGGACAATTTCTCGATCGAAGATACAAGGAATGCCGTAAAGATCATAAACAACAAATACAAAATAGAATCTTCTGGGGGAATAACTTTGCATAATCTGCGTGATTATGCCGAATGTGGTGTTGATTTTATTTCCATCGGTGCCCTTACACATCAGACAGGAAGTATTGATTTAAGTCTTAAGGCTTTAGACTTCTGATCTATTATGGACAAACCATCATACGAAAGAACATACCGGATATTTGATAAACAGATTCATCGGCTGGGGGAAAAACTCAGAAAGATTTCTCTGCCAGGATTCGATAAAGTACCTTTGTACGATGTTATCTGGTTCTTTTCCAGGGGATTACAGAAAGGTTCATTAAATACAAGAGCAACATCTATCGCCTTTAATTTCATGTTGGCTTTAGGTCCCGGAATAATCTTTTTAATTGCACTTATTCCATATCTTCCGATCGCAAATTTCCAGCAAGAGCTATTCAACGTGTTTGACGAAATTATGCCGGAAAATTCTTATATCGCTATTGAATCACTCTTGAATGAAATATTTAAAAAACGAAGTGGTTTGCCATTGTTTGGATTTCTTGTCAGTTTATTTTTTGCGCAGAAAGGAATTCACGGTATGATAGAAGCTTTCAATGCAACCTTTCACACTATTGAAACCCGCTCCTGGTATACACAGCGACTTATAGCAATTGTACTGGTTTTTATTTTCTATTCCCTGATATTGCTCGCTACACTGATAATGTTTTTAAATAAGATATTTATTGAAATTCTTAGCAGTAGTGGGTATATTCAAATGAATATAACTTTTTATTTTTTTATAATCGGCAAATGGATCGTAATTGTTGGATTGACTTTTTTCTGCATTTCCTTTTTGTATTACCTGGCCCCACAGCGCAAAACAAAATGGAGGTTCTTTTCTGCCGGATCAACTTTAGCAACCATACTCACAGTTGTTGCTTCTCTTGGTTTTTCATACTTTGTTAATAATTTTGCGCAGTTCAATAGATTTTTTGGTTCTATAGGGGCATTAATTGCCTTGATGTTATGGCTGAATTTCAATGCACTTGTATTATTAATAGGTTTTGAATTAAATGCCAGCATTAAAAATGCCAACCTTACAATACAAGAACCATAAACATGCTTTATTCGTTTGTATTTAACAGAATTTAAATAATATGGCTGATCTTAATGAATTAAAAAACGATTATGAAGAAAACGAGTTGAATGAGGCTGATCTTTTGCAGGATCCTTTCAAACAGTTCGACATCTGGCTTGAAGATGCTATTAATGAAGGTCTTGATGATCCTAATGTTATGATATTAAGTACTGTCTCAGAATCAAACCGGCCCAGTTCAAGAATTGTATTATTAAAAGAATTTAATCAAAAAGGATTCACATTTTATTCAAACTATCAAAGTAAAAAAGGAAAACACCTGGAAAAGAATTCATATGGTTCTTTGCTCTTTCCATGGCATACCATAAAACGACAGGTCCGAATAGAAGGTAAGATTGATAAAATTTCGCAGGAAGAATCCGATGCATACTTTGATACCAGACCTTTCGGCAGCAAAATCGAAGCATGGATATCTCCTCAAAGCGAAGAAATTGCATCCCGTGATTACCTTGTAAATCAGGAATTGAAATTGAAACAAAAATATGAAGGGAAATCAGTTCCCCGACCTTCGCATTGGGGAGGCTACCGGCTTATGCCAGATCTGTTTGAATTCTGGCAGGAAAGAGAAAACAGGCTGCATGACCGGTTTGAATTCAGTCTCATTAAAAATAAATGGATTATCAGAAGACTGGCACCTTGATGAATTATCGATCACATGATTTATGAAATGGATTTCAGACGTTCCTTAAGAGATTTTATTTTTTCTTCCGCGTCAGCTTTTTTCTTTTTCTCAACAGTCACTACTCTTTCAGGAGCATTTTTAATAAAACTCTCGTTGTTGAGTTTCTTCATTACCGATGAAAGAAACCCCTGCTGATAGCCCAATTCTTCCCGAAGCTTTTTTTTCTCTTCTTCGACGTCAATAGAATTGCCGAGCGGAACACTGTAATGCACTGTTCCAACCATAAATGAGGATGAATCATTTTCGATTGTCTCAGCAAAGGAAATCCCGTCAATATTAGCCAGTTTTTTTACAACGGATAAATAAGTTTTGTTGTATTTTGATTCATTAAAACTCACACACAGATTTAGTTTTTCTTTTTGAGGAATATTTTTCCCCTGCCGGATATTTCTTATGGATGCAATAATCTCTTTTGCCTTTTCAAATTCTTTAAGGAGCTTAGCATCAAACAATCCTGGCTCCGGCATTTCACTCATCATAATGCTTTCACCGTTTTTTCTCTCCTCTATTAATTGGTAGATCTCCTCGGAAATAAAAGGCATAAAAGGATGTAAAACTTTTAATAATTTGTTAAGAAAGTCAAGGGTTTTTCCGAAAGTTATCCGGTCAATTGGTTTCTGATATTCGGGTTTAACAGCTTCCAGATACCATCCTGAAAACTCATCCCTTATCAGGGTATACACCACCATCAATGCACTGCTTATACGAAATTTTGAAAAATGATCGGCTATTAGCTTAAGAGACTGGTTTAGCTTCGCTTCAAACCATGCAATTGCTTGTTTTGTCACTTCAGGCTGTTCAATTTTTTCATCAGTTTTCCATCCTTTAATAAGCCGAAATGTGTTCCAGAGCTTGTTACAGAAATTTCTGCCCTGTTCGGTCAATGATTCATCAAACAGAAGGTCATTCCCTGCCGGAGAACATAACAACATACCAACACGAACACCATCTGCACCATATTTTTCTATTAGTTCAAGCGGGTCAGGTGAATTCCCAAGCGATTTGGACATCTTTCTCCTGAGCTTATCACGCACCATTCCCGTAAAATATACATTATCAAATGGTTTTTCATTTCGAAATTCAAATCCGGCAATAATCATTCTTGCCACCCAGAAAAAAATGATATCAGGAGCAGTGACCAGGTCAGAAGTTGGATAGTAATAATTTATATCTTCATTATCAGGATGGTTTATGCCATCAAATATAGATATAGGCCATAACCAGGATGATGCCCATGTATCAAGCACATCTTCATCCTGTTTAATATCTTTTTCCGTAAGTTTTGAATTATTCGTTTTTTCCTGTGCAAGTTTTACTGCTTCCTCAATAGTTTCAGCAACAACATATTCTCCACCGGGAAGATAATATACCGGTATTCGGTGACCCCACCATAGCTGCCTGCTAATACACCAGTCCCTGATATTTTCCATCCAGTGTTTGTAAAGATTCTTAAACTTTGGCGGATGAAATTTCACATCGTCATTCATTACGTGATCAAGAGCCGGTTTTGCCAGATCTTTCATTTTAATAAACCACTGGGCAGACAGGCGGGGCTCTATGACGACATCGGTACGTTCCGAATAACCTATTTTATTCACGTAATCCTCTTCCTTTACCAGGTAACCAGACTTCTCAAGTTCAGGAATTATCAGTTTCCTTGCTGTAAACCGATCCTCACCAATAAATAATTCTGCTGACTCATTCAATGTGCCATCTTCATTGAAGATATTAATCGTTTCCAATTTGTGTTTTTCTCCGATAATGTAATCATTTTCATCATGAGCAGGTGTAATTTTAAGGCATCCTGTTCCGAATTCCATATCCACATAATCATCCTCGATCACAGGCACAGGTCTTTCAACTAATGGTACCAGCACTTTTTCTCCCACATATTTTTTAAATCTTTTATCAGCAGGATGAATACACAAAGCAGTATCTCCCAATATAGTCTCCGGTCGCGTTGTAGCAATAGTAAGCCATTCATCGACAGTACCCACAACCTTGTATCTGATATAATACAACTTCGATTTCTCTTCTTTATAAATCACCTCTTCATCTGACAGGGCAGTTTTGGCCTGGGGATCCCAGTTGACCATTCGAACTCCTTTGTAAACAAATCCTTTATTGTATAAATCGATAAAAACCTTAATCACACTTGATGAAAGTTTTTCATCCATTGTGAAACATGTACGATCCCAATCACAGGATGCTCCGAGTTTCTTAAGTTGCTCCAGAATAATTCCGCCGTGTTTTTCTTTCCATTCCCAGGCATGCTTCATAAAATCCTCACGTGTTAAGTCACCTTTGTTTATGCCTTCGTCTCTTAACTTTGCTACTACTTTTGCTTCTGTTGCAATGGAGGCATGGTCTGTACCAGGCACCCAACAGGCATTTTTCCCTGTCATTCTGGCTCTTCTGATAAGGATATCCTGGATGGTGTTATTCAGCATGTGTCCCATATGCAGAACACCCGTCACATTTGGTGGTGGTATTACGATTGTATAAGGTACTCTTTTATCGGGTACAGATCTGAAAAGTTTATGCTCCATCCAATAGTCGTACCATTTCTTCTCAACATCTTTCGGGCTGTATTTACTGGGAATCTCCATAAAAATAAATCCTTATTGAAGCTTCTTGCCGCAAGCGACGAGGAATCTTCGATCCTTTTTTTATTATTTTTGTGTTCGCTAACCCCGTAGCAAGCTACGGGGACAAATCATTATAAAAGTCGCGTAAAAATATAAATTAAGAATCATATAATGAATTTATGAAGAAATTAACCTTTATAAAGATTTCCCAAACCATTTTAAATAAATTACGTTGAAGTGGGTAAATGGCCTCTCAGACCATTCGTATTTTTGAAATCCCTGTTTTCTTTAGCATGATTGTTGATATAATTGAAAAAAATACATATTATCTAAATAAAATATCTTTAAATTTGCAAATTGTAAAATTCATTGCTATGAAAAAAGTTATTGCTAGTATTTTATTTGTAATTGTTTCATTTACATATAGTTGCTCACAAACACCAGCTGTTGAAGGGGAACAATCTGTATTCGGTCCATCCATAGAATTCTCACAAAAAGAATCTGAATTTCGCGTTATTGAACAAGGTGGGGATGGAATTTTTGAATTTCTTTTTACGAACACAGGAACTGATCCGTTAATACTCAGTAATGTACGTAGCTCTTGTGGATGTACTGTTCCGGAATGGCCCCGTGAACCTATTAAACCAGGAGAATCATCTTCCATCAAGGCAAGGTATGATACAAGACGGATTGGTCAGTTTTCAAAATCCATCACGGTATATTCAAATGCTACTGAAACTCCAATAGTATTAAGAATAAAAGGAAAAGTTGAACCAAAAGCTCAGGCGGCAGTAAATTAAAAACCCCCATCATATAGATAATTGTGACTCACAGATACATTTATCTGTGAGTTTGTTTTTCGTACTAATAATTAATGAAAAATGCCAAAGATTTCAAAAAGAGGCACGCTGATGCCAAATTCACCGATCAGAAAACTGGTCCCCCTTGCCGAAGAGGCAATCCGGAGAGGAAAAAATGTTCTTCGACTGAATATTGGTCAACCCGATATTCCAACTTCTGACAAAGCTATAGCAGCGATCAGAAACCTGGATGCGAAAGTATTGGAATACAGTCACAGTGCCGGCATGGAATCTCTTCGGCGAAAGTTGGTGGAATATTACAAACGACATAATATCAATGTGAATTATGAAGATATTCTTATCACAACAGGTGGTTCGGAGGCAATAACAATAACCTTGCTAACCTGTCTTAATGCAAACGACGAAATCCTTGTTCCGGAGCCTTTTTATGCTAATTATTATAGTTTTGCAACATCAACAGACGTAAATGTTGTAGCCATTACATCACATATTGAAGATGGATTTATTCTTCCGCCCATTTCAGAATTTGAGAAAAAGATAACCGAGAAGACCAGGGGCATAATCATATGCAATCCTAACAATCCTACAGGTCATGTTTACAGCCGAAAAGAACTTGAACAAATACGGGACCTGGTATTAAAATACGATTTATTTCTTCTCTCAGATGAAGTATACCGTGAATTTGTATACGATGACGAAGAATTTATATCGATAATGCAATTGGAAGGAATGGACCAGCATGCAATTCTGATCGATTCGCTTTCAAAACGTTATAGTGCCACCGGTCTGAGAACGGGCGCCTTAATTACCAAGAATAAATATTTGCGTGACACTGCATTAAAATTTTGTCAGGCCAGGTTAAGCCCTCCTTATGTAGGTCAAATTGCCGGTGAAGCAGCCATTGATTCATCTAAGGAATACATGAATGGAGTTTTTGATGAATATCTGGCCAGAAGAAATTATATCGTCTATGCATTGAATCAAATACCAGGAGTATTTTGTACAAAACCAAAAGGAGCTTTCTATATTATGGCAAAACTCCCGGTTGATGATGCAGAAAAATTTGCCATGTGGATGTTAAGTGATTTTGAATACAAAGGGAATACGATTATGCTGGCTCCCGGTGCAGGATTCTATACAGAAGGTGGCCTTGGAAAACAGGAAGTACGTATTGCTTATGTTATCAATCAGGATAAACTGAAAATTGCAATGGAATGTCTTGCGGAAGGACTTAAAAACTATCCGGGCAGACTACCTGAAAAAGAAATGGTAATTATGAACAATCATGTGGAAAAATAATTCTTTTAATCGGGGTAAAGCAAATACTTTGCCCTGATTTTTTTGAATTTTTCTATCTCAGCAATCCATGATTTCTTAATTTGTTCTATGCTTTTTCCTTCTATAATTTGTTTTTTCAATTGATCCGTACCGGCAAGCAGATTAAAATAGTCTGAAAAAAAATCTTTTCTCTTATTTAAAGCATTATACATATCAATAAGATAACTTAAATCAATTTCATTTTTACTTATTAACGAATCCGGACAGGTTTCACGCAGGTCAATTCCAAAACAGGTTTTATCCTTTAACTTTGGATCAGGTCCTTTGCTATTTTCATTCAATGGAACAAATGAAAAAGTATGATCAGGATAATCAGGATGGCCTGCAACAAGAAAGGGAAAATCCGTTCCTCTGCCCTCAGAAATTATTGTGCCTTCAAAAAATGCCAGAGATGGATAAAGATATATTGCCCTCATTTCCCTGAGATTTGGTGATGGATTGACCGGTAATATATACCGACTGGAATGATTGTAATTTTCACACCTGATAATTGTTAAATCACATGTAACAGAGTCTTTTAACCACCCTTCTCCATTGATCATATTTGCATACTCACCAATTGTCATCCCATACACTACTGGGACAGGATGCAAACCGATAAAAGACCTGAATTCTTTTTGCAGTACAGGACCATCAATATAAAAACCATTCGGATTCGGTCTGTCAAGCACTATGAAAGGAATATTGTTTTCTGCACAAGCCTCCATCACATAGTGAAGAGTACTCAGGTAAGTATAAAACCTTACTCCGACATCTTGTATATCAAATACTATTAATTCCAGATTCTCCATATCTGTAATGGCAGGTTTCTTCTTTGTTCCATAAAGTGATATAACAGGAATTAACGACTGGGAATACTTTTCATTACCAACAGCAACTCCTGCTCCATCTCTTCCAAGAAAACCATGTTCCGGAGAAAATACTTTTTCAATTGTAATACCTCTGCTCCTAAGAGTATCCAGGATGTGTGTATTATAAATGACAGATGTGTGATTTACTACCAGTGCAATACGCTTACCTTCCAGAAGCTTGATATATTTTTCCAATTGATAGGATCCCGGTTGTATATCCGTATTATCTATTGCATTTGAACATCCCGGAAAACAAATGATCAATATTACCAGTGCACTATTTATCAACTTACGTATTAATCTGCTTTTCATTGAAGGAATCATAGTGAATGCCTGGCTAATTTACTATTTTTATGAACTCTATAAAGTCTGATTATTTTGAATACTGAGTATTTCATAGCAAAGCGCTTTACTTTTGATAAAGAAGGAAAGAAGCTGATGTCGAGGTCAATTGTGCAGTTATCGGTGTTCTCCATTTCACTGAGTATTGCAGTTATGATAATATCTCTGGCAGTTGTTACAGGGTTTAAAAAAGAAATCCGGAACAAAGTGGTCGGATTTGGCAGCCATATTCAAATAGTCAATTTTGATGCAAACAATTCCTTTGAGTCTATTCCAATATCTTCAGATCAGGATTTTTTACAAACAATTAAAAATATCCCGCAGGTAAAACACTTGCAGGTATTCGCCACAAAACCGGGAATTATTAAAGCTGGCCGAGAAAACCAGGGAGTTATTGCAAAAGGTGTTGGTTCTGATTTCGACTGGAGTTTTTTCAATGAAAACCTTGTGGAAGGAAGTTCATTTTTGGTGAATGATTCAGTAAAAACAAACGAGGTTTTAATTTCAAAAAGGTTATCCTCACTTCTAAAATTAAATGTCGGAGAGGAATTCATTATGTTCTTCTTTGGTGAAAGACCCAGACCCCGTCGCTTTAAAATCAGCGGCATTTTTGAAACAAGCCTGGAAGATTTTGATGAGCAATTTATCATTGTTGATATCGGACATATTCAGAAATTGTACGATTGGGATGAAAATCAGATCAGTGGTTTCGAAATATTGATTGAGGACTATAGTAAAATCGAAGATATTACAAGCACCATAAGAAACATTGCCGGATTTGAATTTCTGGATGACGGTTCCAGATTAAGAATTGTAAATATAATTGAGAAATATCCGCAGATTTTCCACTGGCTGAATCTTCTGGATATGAATGTATTTATCATTCTATTGTTGATGATTGTGGTAGCCGTTGTAAATATGATCTCGGGATTAATTATTATAATACTTGACCGAACAAATACTATCGGTCTTCTTAAATCTATTGGCGCCTGCAATCAAATGCTAAAAAGAATCTTTCTTTACCAGGCTTTCTTTCTGATCCTTAAGGGTTTGTTTATCGGAAATATAATTGCCATTGCCCTATGTTATGTGCAGGACAGATTTCAGTGTATTAAATTGAACAGATCTTCGTATTTTATTGATTATGTTCCTATAAATCTGACTGCTGAGATTTTTGCATTTACGAACATTGGAAGTTTGATACTTATTTTCCTGGCAATGTTCATGCCTGCCCTGATCATTATGCATATCGACCCGGTGAAAACTCTTAGATACAACTAAGATCAATGAATCTATTCTCTGCAATAAAAAAAGAACTCTTATCAGATCTTCCCGGATCAGAGACACAAAGAAAATTAGCCCCTGCAGACAGAGAAATTGCTTCACCCCAAAATATACAAGAGAACGCTGCCGTAGCAATCATTATAATTTCCAGTACCGAAAAGATGGAAATTGTATTTACCAAAAGGACTGTCTATAATGGACATCATAGCGGACAAATCAGTTTTCCTGGAGGCAAAGCAGAAGCAAATGATCATTCCCTTGTTGAAACAGCAATAAGAGAAAGCCATGAAGAAATAGGTGTTAAAATCCGAAAAAAGGATTTACTGGGACAACTTACTTCTTTATTTATACCTGTGAGTGGATTTAAGGTACAACCCTTTGTATTTTCCTGCCCCGTAAAAAACAAATTGGAATTTATTATTGATCATCACGAAGTT
>JAFGQO010000131.1 GCA_016935615.1 Bacteroidales bacterium | reverse complement strand
CGCATAAATGAAGATAATATTTCGAGCATATAAATTTAAATTGCAACCAACACGAAAACAAAAAGTGTTATTGGATAAGCATTTTGGATGTGTAAGATTCGTCTATAATCATTTCTTAAACGAACGCAAAGAACAATATCAGTCAGATAAAAAATCCGACAATTATTATATACAAGCGTCAATATTAACTCAATTAAAAAAAAATAATGAAACCGTATGGCTAAAAGAAGTTAATAGTCAATCATTACAATTTGCTTTAAGATGCCTGGATACTGCTTATATAAATTTCTTTCGTGGTAATGCTAATTTTCCAAAATTTAAGTCTAAAAAAAATAAGAATACATTTACTGTTCCACAATTTGCAAAACTTGGAGTAGATAGATTTTATATACCAAAGTTTAAAGAAGGAATTAAGGTAAATGCTCATCGCAAAGTAAAAGGCGATATTAGAAAATGTACTTTGAGTAAAACACCAACAGGTAAATATTTCGTATCAATCTTATCAGAAGAACAATATAAACCAAAAGAAAAAACTGGTAATATTTGCGGGATTGACTTAGGATTAAAAGACTTTGCCGTTACATCAGATGGAATTAAGTTTAGAAATAATAAATACACAAAACAATATGAAAGGAAGTTAAAAAAGGCTCAACAGTATCTTTCTCGTAAAATAATAGGAAGTAATTCGTTTGAAAGACAAAGACGAAAAGTGTCCTTAATACATGAGAAAATTACCAACTCACGAATGGACAACTTACATAAAGTATCCCACCAATTAATTTCAAATTACGATATAATAGCATTAGAGGATTTGGACATTAAAAAAATGGTAAGAAATCATAAGTTTGCAAAACATATATCAGATACTGGTTGGGGAACTTTTGTGAAATTGCTTGAATATAAAGCCTACTGGAACGATAAGAAAATCATAAAAATTAATCGTTTTTATCCTTCAAGTAAAACTTGCCATGAGTGCGGTTGGATTAATCAAGACCTAAATCTTTCAATGAGAGAATGGACTTGTGGCAATGGTCATATAATAGACCGAGATTTAAATGCTGCAAAAAACATTCTTAAAGAAGGATTAAAAATATTATCGTCAGGAACTGGCGATTACACGGATAGAGATGGTGTAAGAAGCATCAATGCTCAACTATCTATGAAATCCGGAGTTTAATAAAAGCATCTCTGTTTTTATTAATCAGTTCATTTTTTTTTAATATTAATACTTACTTGCAATGGATAAAGCTCAAGAAAAAATCTATCATTCCATTGAGAAAACCTATGGCAAGGCAATCCTGTCAATGAACCTGAGTCAATTCACCGAAATAATGACAACTCAGCCAATAGACAGTTGCCGGGCAATAATAGCAGCTCTCAAAAGCGAAAAGGCATTCTATGAAAATGTGCTCACCGAAGAATACCGAAAGAAAAACCCTGCATCTCTCCGATACAGAGAGGCAGACCAGTTCATAGCCGGTATCAACGAAAAAGGTAAAGCTTTAAAATCAATAATTGACTCAAAAGAAAAATCATGAATGAAATTATGCCAAAAGTTACCGGAACTTCAAAATCGGAAATTCCCGTGTATGAATTCTCAAAAGAAAACAAGACACAGGTGATACCTTACGATGCCCTAAAAAGTAGTATCAGGCGTGATCCCGGACTCGTAGGCATTCGTGCTGTACCAACACAGTTCTGGACAATGTACACGATCCTGACAAGCATGCTGGCTGAAAACAATGTCAATTTCACTGAAGGCGATTTTCATGTTCAGTGGAACAGTTCAAAAGCTTATCTTACCGATGCTGAGAAAGCTGACGGATACGATGCTAAAAAAGCCCCCGTTGATCGCTGGAGGCATGATAAGGTCATCACCATGCTTCAGATACCCGGTATTGTTGCCGGTCGTGATAATGAAATCAGAAACTCAGCAATAGGTCTCACGTTAAACAAAGAAGGGCTTGCCGTTGCGTTTGGCATGAATGTTCATGAATGTGAAAATTTCAATGTTCTTGGCGGAACCGTTCTTAGAACATATAACTATGGAAATGACGAAGGGCTTCAGTGGGAACTTCTCGTTCACAAACTTCGCACATGGATTAGTGGACTTAACCAGATATGGAAGGTTCAAAATGAGATCATGGATACGATGAAAGAATATCAAATCCATTCAGATATTCCTATCGTTGAGGAAATCATCGGTGATCTTTATATCAGAGCAATCAAGCAGGCTTACTACAAAGGTGATATAACACCTTTCGATACTCATGAATTGAGCAACTTCACCAAAGAGATGATCCAGGCACGCAGGACTGAAGATCGCCTTGCAAATGTATGGGATATCTATAACTGGGGAACATCAATCATGAAACCCGGAATTGTTGATATCGGCGAAATAGCCAATAACAGCAACTTATGGGCATCATATCTCATGAGTAAATTTGAGATGAATCTTCAGGAAGCAATAATCATAGAATAGAAAAATATGAAATTCTTCACAGAACTGGATGGTATTATCGGAACAAATACCATTACCATAACAGTGACCAAGAGTAAGGACAAGCTTATTGTCCTTACCGTTCCGCGTGGCAAAGACGGTGATCCGATAGATGACTTTGTTCCACTGTCAATTTCCGGTAGTCCCGAGCAGCTTGACGCAGGCTATACAATAGCACTTTCAAAAAGCATGGATATCCTTGCTGCTATGAAATCAAATCTTGAGGACATAGAGAAAGCTGCTGCAGAGACAAAGGAAGAGGCAGCAAAGACGGCAAAGAAAAAGGCTGACAGGAAAACAGAAAAGAAGGAAGACAAGAAGGTTGAGGCTGAACCTGAGCCTACAAAAGAGCCGCCTCTTCCATGGGAGAATGTTGATACTGAAACAGGAGAGGTCAAAGATGAACCTGTCACAGAAGAAAAATCAACGACAATGAATGCAATTCCTGAGCCAAAACCTGTTGCTCCAAAAGCCGCAGAACCTAAGAAAGCTCCCGAGACACCCGTTACAACACAGCAGTCATTGATGTCTGAGCCTGAGGCTCCGAAGGTTGAACCGACAAAAACAGCAGAAGATGATTGGTGAGATGCACGTTGAACAACTGAAAAGAGAGTTTGTCGACAAGAAAACGTCAATGACATTCTCTGATCCGAATGTTGCATGGACACCCGACCAGGTAAGAAATTTCCTTGCCGATCAGTATGCTCATCTTACCAATGCAACCATTCGTGGGCCGAAGATATTTCCGGATAAGATTCAGTATGAGTTTGAGTCAAACATAGGCGTAAAAGGATGAATCAATCGGAAATTCAGAAATTGATAGACGGGCTGGTAGTTGAAGAGACACAGCCCGTCTCTTTTTCATTCATGGAAGATAT
>JAFGQO010000018.1 GCA_016935615.1 Bacteroidales bacterium | reverse complement strand
GTTATATATAATTGAATATCAGAGTTTTGTGAATTCTATGAGGCTTCTAGACTTTGTGGCTATATTAAAATATTTACCTTTTAAGACAGCCTCATTGATTAATTCGGGTTTAATATTCAATGCCTTTTCTGGCTTGGACGCCTTTTGCATAATAATGTTTTATTTCTTTCATTTCTGTTACAAGATCAGCCATTTCAATAAGTTCTTTCGGTGCATAACGACCGGTAATGACAATTTCAGCTTCTTTCTTTTTAGTTTTTAATATCCTTGTAAGTTCACTAACAGGAAACAAATCGTAGAATAATGCAATGGCAGCTTCATCCAATACGATCATATCGTATTTGCCGTTCTTTATTATTTTACGTATTTCTTCCAATCCATGACGTGCTGCCTCAATATCTTTTTCTGTCGGTGAGTCTGTAATAAAGCATCCCAATCCGTACTGTCTTATGGTAATATCGGGAAGGTATTCGTGTATTGTTTCAGTTTCAGAATAAGGCTTTCCCTTTACGAATTGTGCAAAAAACACCTTTTTACCTGCGCCGACGGCACGTATTGCCAGCCCAAGGGCTGCAGTTGTTTTCCCTTTTCCATTCCCTGTGTATACATGGATATATCCTTTCATAATTTTCCGAATAGATTTTTTAAATTTGATCCTTCAAAAGAGCAATATTAATTATAGGGTATACTAAGCTTTAGTATTTCATAAGATTTATCCGTTAATAAGGCAGGTAAAAATACAGACTTTACAGATCATATTAAACTCATGAGACTAAAAAGCAAAACTTTTGAGAAAACCGATATTGCGATTACCAGGTGGATGGCAGCAAATGGGCTGACTCTTCTTCGCATAAGTATTGGAGTTATTTTTTTCTGGTTTGGATTCCTGAAATATTTTCCGGGTTTAAGTCCTGCGGAAGAAATAGCAATCCGCACCATAAAATCCATTACATTCGGATTAGTGCCCGAACCAGTAATAATTTACGGGCTGGCAACCTGGGAAGTACTCATTGGTATCGGTTTGCTATTTAAGATCTTTCTCAGGCAAACCCTCTTGCTGCTATATTTACAAATGATCGGCACCTTTTTCCCCCTGTTTTTATTTCCGGATGAAGTTTTTAACATATTTCCTTATTCACTGACCATTGAAGGACAGTATATTATAAAGAATCTGGTATTGCTGAGTGCCGGAATTGTCCTGGGAGCCAGTGTCAGGGGAGGCAGAATTGAATCCAAATGAAGTTCATATAATCCTGATGTATGGTACTTGACCATTAAGTAACATATTGTATTTTTGTACTGTATAGTAATTATTCATTATTGATCTCTGTTCCGTAAGGTATTGTAATTAAAACATGCAAATCAAGCAAACATACATTGCAAAATGGATTACTGCAATTGCTTTTATTCTGCTTGCGTTATTTATTCTTCAAATTGCCAATAATACTGTTTATACACATACCCATATTTTAGCCGACGGGCGAATAATAACACACGCCCATCCCTATAATAAAACAAATGATTCCGAACCCTTCAAATCACACCAGCATAATCAAACAGAGCTACTCTTTTTCAAAAACCTGGAAGTCCTTTTTCCTTTTATTTTCCTGTCTGTTGTCCTTCTGATTGTCACAGGAACAAAGAGATATTTAATTCGGGAATTTCAACTGAGTACTCCTGCCTGTATCCTTATTCACAAAGGCAGAGCTCCTCCTGTTTCATAATATCAATTTCATTTATCATTTATTCGGAATATGGATAAATGGTATTCAAAAGCTATTCAATAGCTTTTGAATAAGTCATATAATTTTTCATTCACATTTACATGATATTATGTATAATAAACATTTTATATTTTCAGTGCTTTTTGCAATTCTGACACAAATCAATTATGCACAGAAAACAAAAACCGACGCCAATATTATTGGTCATGTGGTATCAGATGGCCAACATATACCTTTTGCTAATGTTTCTGTAAAAGGATCGACCATTGGCACGGCAACCGATGAAACGGGCTATTACAGGTTGATCAACCTGCCAGCAGGAAAGCATACACTCACCGTTAGTGTTGTGGGGTATAAACCACAGGAGCGCACTGTTGAATCGGAGGTAAATAAAACTACAGAACTGAATTTTGAACTGGAAGCAGATATACTCAGTCTGGATGAGATTGTTGTATCGGCCAATCGTAGTGAGCAAAAGAGAACGGAAGCCCCTGTGATTGTGAATACAATTTCACCGGAACTGTTCAACGCCTCACAGTCGGTCACATTGGGAGAGGGATTGAATTTTTCTCCGGGATTGCGATTGGAAAACAATTGTCAGAATTGTGGCTTTTCGCAGGTCAGGATGAATGGGATGGAAGGTCCGTATTCCCAGATACTGATTGATAGCCGCCCGGTTTTCAGTGGTCTTGCAGGAGTATACGGATTGGAATTCATACCGGCAAATATGATTGAACGAGTGGAAGTAGTACGGGGAGGCGGATCTGTCCTGTATGGCAGCAATGCCATTGCAGGAACAATAAACATTATTTTAAAAGATCCTGTTTTGAATACTTATGAAGCAGGCGTGAAGTATGCTCTTATTGGGACAGGTGTGGAAGGATCAGGTGATGAAGCCCCGGACTATTCTGTGCATATGAATATTTCACTGGTTTCCGATGATAATAAAACCGGGGTGGCAATGAACGGGTTTAACAGGAATCGAAAGATGTTTGATGCCAATAACGATGAATTTTCCGAACTCTCATCTTTGGAAAATATTACATTAAGTACGAGGCTTTTTCATCGCTTTGATCATCGTGACAAATTAGAGATGATTTTTTTTACGATCAAAGAACAACGTGAAGGTGGCAATATGCAGGAATATACACTTCATGAACGTGATATTGCTGAAGCTGTTACTCATCATCTTACAATAGGATGCCTTTCTTATAAACGGTTCTTAAGAACCTATGACCTGCTTACATTTTATGCATCGGGACAGTTTCTGAACAGGGATTCATATTACGGGGCAGAGCAATCTTTATCTGATTATGGTAACTCCACTGATAAAACATACAACGCCGGGGCCCATTACAAAGTCAATTTCAGCAACTCATCGCTATTAACCGGTGTTGAAAATACAGGGGATTTTCTCGTGGATAAAAAACTGGGTTATCCTGATATTGATAATGCAGATATTGTGGACGATTCCATAACAACTATTCCTCATACCGGGAATGTGAAAATAGCAGACCAGTCATCGGTTGTTACAGGAATTTTCTCACAGTATGAACATATTTTCAATAAAATGAAAATTGTTCTTGGAGTCAGATATGACCATTACGAGATAAAAGACCTGGCGAAAGAGGAGGGAAAGGCTGTTACAGGGGATGTATTTAGTCCCAGAATCAGCTTCATGTATAAGATAGGTAAAGTATTGCAGGCAAGGATTGGCTATTCGCAGGGATATCGTGCTCCACAGGTATTTGATGAAGATCTGCATATTGAAACCTCAGGGCTCAGACAGGTAATTCATGAAAATGCTGCGGGGTTGAAGCAGGAAACCAGCCATAGTTTTACGGCATCTCTGGATTTTAATGGTCTTATAGGAAACGTTTATCTTGGTTTTCTTGCCGAATGTTTTTATACTCGCCTCGTGGATCCCTTTGTAAACGAAATTGGAGAACCGGATGAAGAAGGAAGGGTCATTTATACCAGGACAAATGCTGACGATGGTGCAATTGTACAAGGAATGAATTTTGAATTTAAACTAAAAACGGTAAAGAATTTTAAATTCACGTCCGGATTTACTTTGCAATCCGGCAAGTATGACAAACCTCAGGAATTTGATGAAAAACGGTTTTTTCGTACACCAAACCGATATGGTTATATAACTCTGGATTGGGATTTTACAAAAAAAATATGCCTTTCGGTTACCGGCAATTACACCGGGAGCATGCTTGTTCCTTATTTTGGAACATCTTCTGTTCCGAATACAGGGAGATTGCATGAGTCAGAGGATTTTTATGATGTGGGGCTTAAGTTAAAGTACAATATAAGGTTAAACGGAGCAATTTTCCAGCTTTATGGAGGGATACGGAATATATTCAATTCCTATCAGTCTGATTTTGATGAAGGCATTGATCGTGATCCGGCATACATATATGGGCCTGTATTGCCACGGACTGTGAGTTTTGGTATTAAGATCAGCAATTTAGCGGATTGATAATACTACTGATTCACCTGGAATTTATTATGAAAGACTGCCTGCCAGCCACAGGCTGGTAAATCCACCAAAGACAGGTGTGAGTGAAGAGTCCTCCTCCGTTCTGATAACTCAGAATTGCGGCGGACAAAAAATTAGAGTGATCGTATCCCGCTCTCACTCTGTTTTTAAGTGGGGCGTGGCAGAGTCGAACTGCCGACCTCATGCCTGTCAAGCATGCGCTCTAAACCAGCTGAGCTAACGTCCCGTATTAAAATATCAAATTATCAATGAACTGATAAACAAGAAAGGAAACAAATATACAAATAATGATTTTTTATTCGCAATGCCGCCGGAGGCGGGAGCTAGAGTAAATACCCAGCCTCTTGAGGCGATAAAGAATAAAATCATATAGAGATACCCCGACTGCTTGCAGCGGGGAGCTTCATTATATGAACAAAAGCAGACTCACTGCCATCAATGCCATTCCTGTTACCAGTCCATAAATTGAGAGATGATGTTCTCCGTATTCTTCCGCTGCAGGAAGCAACTCGTCCAACGATATAAATACCATAATACCGGCAACGGCGGCAAAGATAATACCCATCATAGTATCGCTGCTTTTTATAAAGGGCATTAGGATCAGGTACCCGACTATTGCGCCGACCGGTTCAGCCAAACCTGAAGAGAAGGAAAGCCAGAATGCTTTTTTCCGGCTTTTTGTTGCATAATACACCGGCACGGAAACCGCAATACCTTCCGGAATGTTGTGGATAGCAATAGCTACAGCAATGGCAATACCAAGACTTGGATCGGATAGAGCAGCAGTAAATGTTGCCAGTCCTTCCGGAAAATTATGAATAGCAATTGCAAGCGCAGTGAGAAGTCCCATACGTTGCAGTTTTTTATTTTTTAAAACACTTTCATCAATCTCTTCCACTTTTCGCACTTCATGAGGATTATCCACATTCGGAACAAGCTTATCGATAATGGCAATCAAGGCCATTCCTCCAAAGAATGCAAGAACGGTGATCCAGGTACCCATACGCTGACCGAATACGTCTTCTGAAGTTAGTATGTTCTTACCCTTGAAAAAAATTTCTACAAAAGATACATAGATCATCACTCCTGCTGAAAATCCCAATGCCAGAGATAAGAATTTTGTATTGGTATGTTTTGTAAAAAAAGCCAGAGCGCTGCCAATTCCAGTAGAAAGACCTGCAAAAAGAGTAAGTCCGAATGCAATGAAAAGTGAATGAATATCCATACTATAAAGTTTTGAATGTATTCAGTAAAACGGGCATGTAAGGCAACTTGTTTAAAGAATACTGATTAGTAATGCATATTGCTCATTTTAATCAGTTTCGCTTCTTCCAGAATTTTAATCCTCCGCCCGTGAATTTCAATCAGTTTGTCCTGTTTGAATTCAGACAAAAGCCGGATGACTGATTCAGTTGCCGTTCCGACAATATTCGCCAGTTCTTCCCGTGTCAATGAAATTTGTAAAAAATTGTCTTTATCAATATCAAAAGTCCACTTCAGCTGGATAATAACTTCAGCCAGTCGTTCTCTTACTGTTTTTTGAGCAATATCTGTAATGTAATCGTTTGCCTCTCCCAGTTCCATGCAGGCAATCTGCAAAAGATCCATAGCAAAGTTACCATTGGATTTTACCAGGTTTTTCACCATTTCACCGGGTACATATACTATTTCTGCTTCCTCAATGGCTTTGGTGGAAGTACATGCCAGCTCCCCTGTTATTGTAGATCGAAATCCCATAACATCTCCGGGTTTGGCAAACCGAATGATCTGATCTTTGCCGTCAAAACCTGTTTTGAAGATCTTGATGATTCCCTTGCAGACTATGAAAAACCCATTGATTCTTACACCTTCTTCATATATTAGTGAACTTTTTTTATAGCTGTCTGTTCCTTGTTCAAGAGGCAGATGATCAAGTTCTTCTTCTGTCAGATGTTTAAATACAGTGCTTGTGCTGATAAATTCGCGCAGATTGTAGCCGGTATATTGTTTTTTCTCCATGAAATATAGTTTAAACGTTTATGAGAAACTTTACCTGATTAACAGGGCAGGTTAACTTCAGTATGTTTAAAGATATTAATTTTACATTTTTAGTGGATCATTTTGTTTTATTTTTAATTATTTAAATGATAATTCCTAATGAAAGATACAGTAACAGTTAACTGGAAGGAAAATATGGTTTTCGAAGCTGAAATGGATGGACATCGGTTTGTAATGGATGCAAAGGAAGAGCATGGAGGATCTGACCAGGGTCCGCGCCCCAAACCCTTAATGATGGTTTCACTGGCCGGTTGTACGGGCATGGATGTAATTTCTATCTTGAAAAAAATGAGGGTGGAAGTAGATGAATTCTCTGTTAAAATAGATGGTGATCTGACAGATGAACATCCGAAACATTTTACAAGAATGCATATAATTTATGAGTTTAAGGGTAAGAATCTTCCTGTGGATAAACTTGAAAAAGCAATCGAACTTTCACAGGACCATTATTGTGGAGTGAGTGCATCCTATCGCAAGGCAATGGAAATCACTCACGAAATAAAAATTCACTGATTGAACATAGTTCAAAAATCTCTGGAAAGCCTGGTTTCTTTGTTGTATCCCAGGAATTGCTATGCCTGCAACACGAGTCTTGTGGGGAATGAAATAGTATTATGTACAGCATGCAGACATTCTCTTCCTGAAACAGGATTTTACGATTCTGATGATAATCCGGTAATGAAATTATTCTGGGGAAGAATACCGGTTGTGCATGCTACTGCATTTCTTTTTTTTGAAAAATCCAGCAAATACCAGGCACTTATTCATCAGTTAAAATATAATGGGAAAAAAGAAGTGGGGATATTTCTCGGAAATTTGCTGGGTGCAGCTTTAAGGAATACAAAATTCAATGAAACCGAAGTTATTGTCTCGGTCCCTTTGCATAGATCCAAATTAAGACGGAGAGGATACAATCAGTCTGATATTATTGCCGGCCAGATTTCAGAAATAACCGGCAAACCTCATTTAACAAATGTTTTAAAGAGAAGGGTAAATACCCGATCGCAAACAGGTAAAAAGCGATACGACCGTTGGAAAAACGTGGAAGGGATATTTGAATGCTGTAAACCTGAGCTAATAAAAAACAAACATGTTTTACTTATTGACGATGTGGTTACAACAGGTGCAACACTTGAAGCTGCCGGAAGAAGTATACTTGAAGTGGAAGGCACTTGTTTATCTGTTGCATCAACAGCCTATGTGAATTAATAATTTAATGGCCAGCTGTAATCTATTTCCCAGTTCGACCGCACATTTATTTCCTGTGGGAAATAAATTACTTTTTCAGGCTGGATATTTTTTAAATAGTTACCGGTATCCCATTTGCCATTGTTATTTGAGTCGATAATTACTTTCAGCTTATATTTTTTTGGGATCATGTACTCGTAACGGATTCTCTGATCCGATTCAAAGAATTCTTGTGATAATACGATTTCTTTTTCATTCATCAATTGTAAGATCGCCGGACTTTTTATATTTAAGAGATTTATTGTCAGTATTCCGTAATAATCGGAAGACTGTGTCTTAAAATTAAAAATGGTAGTGTCATTACAAGTACCATATATATCTGATAATGCACTATCATAGATTACTACTTTGTAGGATGTAAGCTCTTCAGGTTGATAGTCAACGGATATTCTATAGAGGGAGTTTGTATCTTTAAACGCTGTAAATTTTTGAGGTATTTCAAGAGTATCCTGAATCAGATACAAATGAATTTTATCTGCATTGAAATCAGAACAGGGCGTTTTGGTAATGATTCCTATTTTTTTATCAAGATCGAAAGCATTTGTATTTTTTATATTGTTTGATAATATCAATTTTTTTACCGGTTTAATGTCTTCCTCCGTTTGATCTTTTTCTTTTTCCTTTTTTTTGCTTCGGCGGGGTTTTAATGACTCTTCTTCCCTGGCCTGTGAGATCAATAACAAAGTATCTGTAAAGGAAGTGAGGATTCCTAAAGAATCATAAACCGGGTAAGTAACCTCAACACGAAGGCTGTCCATTCCAATTGCATTGCTATCGGTAAGCCAATATATTAAAGTATCCCGGGTTTTGTTCTCATCAGGAAGATACCAGGGACCTGACGGCTGAAAATTGACAGGATGAATATGAAACGTATCTGCCAGAGATTCATTGAAAGTAAAAAACAACTGTTCATCTTCTTTCCGCAAATAGTCAACCATATATTGATTTTTAATCAGTTGGGTAAAACTGACCATTTGTGTATTGTAAGAATAGATACTGGGTTGCTTTTTAATAGAATCAGAAAGAGTACTGTCTGTCACAACACTATCCTGCTGATTTATGAGGTAGGCTAATGTGGAATCCCGGATAATGATATTGTCCCTGAATCTATCGCTTGTAAGCTCAATGATCGAATCGTGAAAAGCAATTTGTTCTCCCGGGAGGTCGAATATAAGATTTGAATTGGCATCTTTCAGGGCAAATAAACGATAATGACCTGTTTCCAGATTATGCAATGAGAAGTAACCTTCTTCATCGGTCCTGCTTATGTAACTTGGTTTTTCAAGCAGTGGGGCAGAATCATTCAGATTTTTGTACAACATGACAAACATTCGTTCTTCATCGGGAGTATGATTAAAAGCATTGATAACTCGTCCTTCCACATTCATTGAATCAATATAGTCTTTTAGTGAAAAAACAAATTCGTAATTGCGAAGAACATTGCCTTCATTATTATCTACTATGGAGTTACCAAAACCAATTGTATAGGTAGTAGTATCAAATTTTGCATCATTTGGGAATTGAACTACAATACTTTTGCCTTTTAACTGAGCCACAGGTTTGTCATCAAGAGGTGGTGAAATTATTAATTCCTGGTAAATATCCTCGAGCTGAATAAATTCATCAAAAGTGATTTCAATATTTTTTTTGGGTGAATAATTCACTGAACTGTCAGGAGGAGTTGTTTTTATTACAACAGGGGGATCTTCATCAACAGGGCCGCCAAGAGGAGAGCCAATTTTTGCACATGCTATCAATACCAATAGCAGGAAGGATGAAAGAATGATTACAGATGTTCGATGCAAGTTCCTCATATTTGTGGCTACAAACATACAAACTAAACCCAAAACCAAAGGTATTATTTTGTTGCGATTTGATATTTTGGAAATTAACAAAGCCGGTTAGAAAGAATGCCGGCTTATTCATAAGAAAAATACATTTGTATCAATCAGAATCTCATTCTCCACATCATCATCCAGGCAAACTTCTGGAAATATTCGGTTTCAACTTCACCTGTTATTCTGTTTAACGATTCGTAAAACACATTCTCCCTGTTGGTAATGTTCTGAACATCCATGATCCATTCATTCATCGTTTTTTTCGCATTCCAGCGAAGAGTTATCCGCAGGTCCAGCCTCATGTATGCCGGGTATTGCTCTTCAAAGGCCCTGTCATAATCAAAGTCCATGTAAAATAACTCGTTGTCACCTTCTTCAACGGTATAGGGAATATATCTTTTCCCTCCTGCAACAGTGAATTTGGGACTGGCTGCAAGAAAAGTATTGTCGCCGAGTTTAAATTCGTATCCTCCCAATACATTTACTACGTAGTTGCTGTTAAAGGCTGAATTTCGTTCAATATTATCACTTCCCTCATATTTTGATTCAAACAGGGAGGTAGTAACCAGGAAGTAATAATTGTTTGAGAAGAATTTCTCTACGGTTAGTTCAATACCATAATTCCTTC
>JAFGQO010000130.1 GCA_016935615.1 Bacteroidales bacterium | reverse complement strand
ATAACATCTTTTGCTGAGGTCCACCCTGTAAGTGTGCCGGTTAATTTTACTCCAATCAATTTTGGGAATTTCAATTCCCAAGGTATTCCGGTCATCACATCAACGGCATCAGCACCTCCAACTCCAATAGCTATCATACCCAATCCGCCTGCATTAACAGTATGAGAATCAGTACCTATCATCATGCCACCCGGAAATGCATAATTTTCCAGGACAACCTGATGGATAATTCCGGCCCCTGGTTTCCAGAAACCAATACCATATTTATTGGATACGGAACAAAGAAATTCATAAACTTCTTTGTTGGCAGAAGTAGCCTTATGCAAATCTTCTTTTGCACCTGCTTTTGCCTGAATCAAATGATCGCAATGAACAGTTGAAGGAACAGCAACTTTATCTTTATCAGCCTGCATAAACTGAAGGAGAGCCATTTGAGCCGTTGCATCCTGCATTGCAACCCTGTCCGGCATAAAAGTAACATAATCATTCCCCCTTTGATAAATTTTGTCGATCGAATCCGAAAGATGGGCATACAATATCTTTTCCGTTAAGCATAGTGGTCTGCCAAATGTTTTACGGGTTGTATAAATTTTATTTGCATAACCAGAATATACTTTTCTTATTATTTCAAGATCAAAAATCATTTCCGTTTCAATTTAATTTCAACCTGTTCAAATAAAATGTCGCAAGTTACAAAATTATGTAAGACCACATGGTCTATAAAGTTGTACCAAAAATTCAAGTTTCCGGGAAAACCAATTGCCATAGTTGCATTTAATTAACAACTGTTAATTATACCTGTTCATAATTTTCTAACGTTTTGGTTAAAATATCGTATATTTAACCATCTAATTTTTTGTTCTTTATCATTAGTTTTAGTATGCATATCAACGAAAAATGGAAAAACTTGAAATAGAAAAAAAAACCAATACACCTGCGGTCATTTTTGATCATGAATCAGGACATATGAAGATTGAAGGCAGATCGATTCCTGAGAATCCTGGAGAATTTTATGATGACCTCATCGATTGGGTAAAAGAATATTTCAAACAACCGAAAACAAACACCATCATTGATCTTAATCTTGAATATGTAAACAGCGGATCATCAAAGTATCTGCTGGGGCTCTTCAGGGTTATTAAAGATGAGGCACAAAAAGGGAGAAATATCACTGTTAACTGGTATTACGAAGAAGATGATGAAGCGATTTTAAATCTTGGGGAACATTATAAATCTTCACTTAAAATTCCTTTTAACCTTATCGAATACATTTAAAATTCACTAAAAAAAGAACTGAATATATAAAAAAAGCCATCAATTTGATGGCTTTTTTAATTTGTATTCTGTATATCAGATTATTTCACTGAATCCATATATTCAATAAATTCAACCACTTTTGCTGAATACCCCATCTCGTTATCATACCAGGAAATCACTTTAACAAACGTAGGAGACAACATAATTCCTGCACCTGCATCAAAAATTGATGTTCGAAGATCACCAACAAAATCGTTTGATACAACAGCATCTTCCGTGTAACCGAGAATTCCTTTTAATTCGCCTTCAGAAGCTTTTTTCATGGCAGTACAAATTTCTTCATAGCTGGTCTCTTTGGCCAGTCGACAAGTAAGATCAACCACCGAAACATCGGGTGTAGGAATACGAAATGCCATACCGGTGAGTTTGCCGTTCAGTTCCGGAATTACTTTTCCCACGGCTTTGGCAGCGCCGGTTGAAGACGGAATTACATTTTGGCCTGCACCTCGTCCGCCTCGCCAGTCTTTCATAGAGGGCCCGTCAACAGTCTTTTGAGTGGCAGTTGTTGCATGTACCGTAGTCATTAATCCTTCCAGTATTCCAAAGTTATCATGAAGTACCTTGGCTACAGGGGCAAGACAGTTTGTAGTACAGGATGCATTTGATATAAATTTCATATCATTTTTGTATGAAGTGTGGTTAACACCCATAACAAACATTGGAGTATCATCTTTTGAAGGAGCAGATAAGATTACTTTTTTTGCGCCGGCATCAATATGACCCTGTGCTTTTTCTTTTGTAAGGAAAAGACCTGTGGATTCAACTACATACTCAGCACCTACTTCGCTCCATTTGAGATCTGCAGGATTTTTTTCTGAAGTAACACGAATGGTTTTACCATTTACGATTAACTTGCCGTTTTTAACATCAACAGTACCGTTAAAACGTCCATGAGTTGAGTCATATTTTAACATATAAGCCATGTAATCGACATCAATCAGATCGTTGATGCCGACAACCTCAATATTATCTTTAGCAACCGCTATACGAAATACGAATCTTCCAATTCTACCAAAACCGTTGATTCCAATTTTAATTTTTCCCATAATGAATTGATTTATTGCTTTTTAAAAAATTAGTATATTCTATCTGAAACGGAAGTGCGAAAATACTAAATTAAATCTAAATCAACAACCGGAATTCAAAGGGAAATATTGTTATTGTGAAAAAAATAACAATAAATTAAATAAAGTCACCTGTTACAAATTGTAGTATTCTATTCAATGAAATTTCAATCGGTCAGGATTTTATCAATTTTAGATGGTTCATTAATAAATTGGGCATCAATCACCTTACCAAATCGATAACTTAAAAAGAAAGCCGGAAAGATCCAGTGATTGTGTTCGTTGGCCATGATACTTATTTTTCTGATGTATGCATTCAAAGCAATACCTGTTTCGATGGCGCTAAATAGTTTATCTGATTTACCAAATTCAAAAGTAAAGCCGAATTTACCATATGCACCGGGGACAATTTTTATTTCTTCCATACCAACATAGAATGGAGCTTTTTTCTCGACATATAGAATATGTGTTTGATCTTCAAATTTCATTCTTTCTCTATGCTGAATTCCTGTGCTGTCATAGGTGATTACATCGTAGTAGATCGGTTTTTCGAATCCAACTGATAAACCAAAGGAATAGAAGTATCGAATTGAAATACTTCCTTTGTCTTCTTTTCTGAAAAGTTCTTTCTGAAGTCCTATGCCTCCCTGCAGCGAAAAAAGAGAATTCTTTTTTCCAAATACGAAACTACTGCCAAATTGCTGGTTGGAAGAAAATGTGACCCTGTATTCTTTTTCGTGCTTAATATGGTGAAAATCAATTTCATAAATAAATTTTTTTCTGGCATCGAGACGCTTTGCATAACGATAACTTCCGCCAAAACCATTTGTGCTTATCACAACTCCAAAGGTTCGCTCGTTGCGATAAAAAATTTTTTCCTGATCATCAATTTCGCCCTGTGAAAATGCAGGCAGAATGACCGAAAAGAAAAGGATTAATATTGCTAATACCGTTCTCATTCGATAGTAGCAAAATTAGAATAATCCTTTTAAAATATCTATGTGATATAAAAAGAAGTTAAGTGAAGGAGGTGATTTCAGCTATTTGCTTCTTCAACTTGTTCTGCTGATACTTTGCCGTATGCAGGACAAACTTCTTTACTGCATGACATACAAAGAATTGTAAGCAATAAAATAGCAGCGATAATTTTCACGATCTTTTTCATGATAAATAATTTTATTCTATCTAATTTATAAATTATCCCATTAATTCCGAAATATATACGTCGATAATTATAAGCTTGTTGCGTTTTTCATAAATTATATCTGTCAGTTGATCAATAAATGGACTTTGTTCATAACCGAAACATCATTCTCACCATAGTTTTGCTATTTAAATAGGGTAAATTTATAGATTTGCACCCGGAAAATATATATTCATATGCTGACAGTAATAAACAGACACAGATCCATACGAAAGTTTTTGTGTGATCCGGTCCCTAAGGATATTCTTCATAAGATCTTAATGGCCGGAACAAAAGCATCAACAACCGGCAATATGCAGGTATACAGTATGATTGTAAGTACTCAGCCGGAGATAAAACATAGGCTTTGGGAATCGCATTTTAAACAGGACATGGTGAATCAGGCGCCGGTGATAATTACCTTTTGTGCAGATTTTAACAGGTTTGTAAAGTGGTGCAGACAGCGAAATGCGGATCCGGGATACGATAATTTTCTTTCTTTTTTCACTGCTGCAATAGATGCCCTTCTTGTTGCACAAAATATAGCGCTTGCAGCAGAATCATTCGATCTCGGGATATGTTATTTAGGGACCACCACCTATATGGCTGAGAGTATAATTGATATTTTGGATCTTCCGAAATATGTCGTCCCTGTTACAACCCTTGCGGTAGGTTATCCGGATGAAAATCCCGGTTTAACAGATCGATTGCCTCTTGAGGCAGTGGTTCATTATGAAAAGTATATAGATTATTCTGAGAAAATGATTGATGAAATATACAGGCAAAAGGAATTATTGGAGGAAACAAAACAATTATTAAAAGAGAATAATAAAGAAACATTGGCCCAGGTATTCACAGACAACAGATACACAAAGAAAGATAATGTTGCATTTTCAAAAGCGCTGTTGAATGTTATTACAAAACAGGGATTTATGAATAATGGGTAGTAGAGTTTGGAGTTTAGAATTTTGTGTTTTGACTTGAAAGTCGGGAGTCAGAAGTCGGAGGAATTGATTAACAGGAGAATCGGTGAACTGCATTGCCGGCCGTAGCTTGCCTTTGAAAGCGAAGGTTGGATTAAATGAAGCTAATCTGCCGACATGGGGCTAATTATAATAGTCTCAGTTCATCATGTATTTGAGAAGTTGATAGAATGAAACTTGTAAATTAAAACCAATGACCAAATACCGAACACCGAACACCGAACGCCGAATACCAATTACCGGGTACTATCCGGATTTACTCTCTCACTTCAAATTCCATTCCCAGTTCGCTGGCAATTTCTTTAAGTTCTTCTGCAACTGCGGGAATGATTTGTATGCCTTTGTTACGGATAATTTCTTCATTTTCTCTTTCCAGATCACCCGGAATTTTCACTGCAGGCATGCCAGGGGCACTTTTGGCTTCTCTGAATGTTTCGATCCATTGATCCATCTTTGCTTTGAATGTTTCAGCAGGTTGGAAAGCATCAATTCTCATGGCACCGAAAAAGTGCCCTGTTCCTTCACCGACTTTTTTATCTAAAACAGGCAGATATGCAACTGAAGGAGGAACATAAGGGCCAAAGTTAGCTCCTGATAAAACCGCACTGAAAATATCCACTATGGCACTGAGGCAATACCCTTTGTGACTCCCGTGTTCATAATCTCCCCCAAGTGTCAGCATAGATCCCCCTTCTTTTAGAATTGAGGGCTCATTACTGCGTTTGCCTTCTTTATCCTGCACATATCCAAAAAGTGTTTTTTCCCCTTTTTTTTCTGCTACTGCTAATTTACCCCGGGCAATAGGTGTTGTTGAGAAATCAGCAACAAAGGGAGGTTGTTTGTCGGAAGGGATAGCTACTGCTATCGGATTTGTTCCCAGCAACCGGCTTATGGAATAAGTGGGTGCGACAAGCGGATTTGCATTCGTCATGGTTATACCAATCATTTCTCGTTCCAGGGCCATCATGGCATAATAACCTGCTATTCCAAAATGATTTGATCCTCTTGTTGATACCCATCCCGATCCGCATTTTTCCGATTTTTCAATAGCAATTTCCATCGATTTTGTTGCTGCGACCATTCCTATTGCACCGTCACCATCAACTACCGCAGTACTGGGAGTTTCATGTACTATGCGAATATTGGGGTCTGTATTGATCCTGTTTGACTTCCACAGCTGATAGTAATCTTTTATTCGTAACATACCGTGCGAGGACAATCCTCTTAATTCTGCAGCAAGAAATACCTTTGAGGTGTTCAAAGCATCTTCTTTACTGCAACCCATTTTGATAAAAACAGTATGTGTAAATTCAAGAAGGTAATCGTATGTGTACATAATTTATAAAATATGAATTCCAAAAGTAGAAAACAAAAGTACGATTTGAATTTGTTTTCAATAGCTTTTTCGAGTTTAGGCAGAAAAATACTATTTTCGAGCCTGTAACGTTTTTGTAGTTAAACCGACACAATGTTAAAAAAGATATTCCTTTTTCATATTATCCTGGCATTTACAATAACCTGCATTTTTGGTCAGAAACCGAAAGTAAAGAATGATCCTACACACGATGATAAACCCATTCATTTTGGTTTTTCGCTGGGCTTGAATATGATGGATTACAGGATCGAACACAACGAAATAGCTGTCCGGAACGGAGTATATATAGGCTTAAAAGAACTTTCTCCCGGAATTAATATTCATGCGATAGCAAATTTAAGGCTGGCTGAGAATTTTGACCTGCGTGCACTGCCCGGCATTTCATTTGGTGAACGGTTCATTTATTTTGAGAATGGACCTGATACCATTCCGTTTTATCCAAGCGGTAAGAATTACAAGGCTGAATCATCGTACCTGGAATTTCCTATATTGCTTAAATACAAATCGAAACGACTGAATAATTTCAGACCTTATCTGATCGGAGGAGGAAATTTACGATATGATCTTGCAGTAAAAAAGGAATACGATCTTGAAGATCAACTTATTATGATTAATCCATTGGATGTATACGGTGAAATTGGATTTGGCATGGATTTTTACCTGACATTTTTCAAATTTGGCACAGAAATTAAATACTCATTCGGGCTGTCTAATATTCTTCGGGGAAGTGACCGTAACGGAGAAATCCCTCCGGAGTTTGAGAAATATACTTCCTATATTAAAAGCATTACTTCCCATATGGTCATACTGTCCTTTCATTTCGAGTAATTGGAGCTTTACGCGGTTAGTTGTTGAAGAACTATTCTCACGAGCAAAGCGAGTAATCTTCTATCCCCAAACAGATACTTGAAATTTGTTTGCTTGCCTCATAATAAGCTGTCCGGTAACCGGGTTTATGAACTCGGCTCAGCCTGCCATGAAGCCCAAAGGCAGGTAAATCGGATGGCAGGGAAGCCAATGTGTTCACCGGGATTCAATTTGTCTGGCGACGGAACTCTGAACAAATGATTGCAGCTGCCAGCGAAACATTGAGTGATTCGCTCTTGCTTTTGTTCTGATTGTAATCGGGAATTCGCAGATCTTCGTCTGACAGGCTTTTCAATTTCGCAGATACACCTCCCGATTCATTTCCCAGAATAATTATTGCAGGTTTGGCAAGTTTCAATTGATACAGATCTGATCCTTCCAGTGAGGTACTGTAAACTTTTACAGTATCATCAACTTTAATTTTTTTGAGGTGGTTTTCCAGATCAACATAGTGAATCGATGCTCTGAATATTGCCCCCATGCTTGCCTGAATTACCTTGGAATTATAACAATCAACAGTATCCTGTGAACAGAATATATGTTTGATACCAAACCAGTCGGCAAGTCTGATTATAGTCCCGAAATTGCCCGGATCCCTGATTTTATCCAGAGCAATCGAAACATCTTCAGGAGGGGAAATATCCTGCAATTGTACTTCGGGTTTTTTCATTACGATAAGAGCTTCCTGCGGACTGGTTTGAGATGTTATTTTTTTGTATTCTTCTGTTGTAACCTGAAGTTGAACTGTTTTGTCCTTAAGAAGATCAAAATGAATTTGAGGACTACTATCTGCTGTATAAATAAGATATTCAAGTAAATCCGGATATGTTGCAATAGCTTCATTCACAATTTTTATTCCTTCGGCGATGAATAAAGCATATTCATTGCGGTACTTTTTTTGATGCAACGAACGTATGTGTTTTATTTGCTGCTTACTGATCACACGTATTCAGATTCATAATAGTTGTGTATCTTGTGGAATGGTATATTTGTATTCAATGCAATTTACATGCTACAAAAATTTATCTTTGCGCGAAAGTAATAAAATAACTCTGAAGAAATTGTTGTACGGGATAATTTATAATTCTATTAAGCATACCCATTTACTTCTGCTTGCGACTATTCTTTTTTCAGTTTCCTGTTCACCAACCAGACGCATTCCGGAAGGTGAGTATTTACTTAACAAAACAAGCGTTGAGATTGATTCAAAGGAATTGGATAAAAAAGAACTTAAAAAATATGAGAAGCAAAGCCCTAACAAGACCATACTGGGATTTAAATTTCATTTGTTTCTTTACAATCTGGCATCACCAAAGAGAGAAAAATTTCCCAGTGCATGGTTTCGGAGAATTGGAGAAGAACCTGTTATTTGGGATGAGATCCTGACAGAAGGTACAACCGATCAATATCAAAAATACCTCGAAACAAAAGGATATTATGAATCTGCCATTGAAGATACAGTGATACTGAAAAAAAAGAAGGCAGAAATACAATACCGGGTAGAGCTTGGCAAACCACATATAGTGAATAAAATAACCTACAAATTTGAAGATCAGAATATTGCTGACCTGATCATGAAGGATACCATCAATTGTCTGATTCATCCGGGAGAAAGATTTGACAAGGAAAAACTGCAGGATGAGAGACAAAGGCTGGAATTGTTCATGAAGAATAACGGATATTATAAATTCAATAGAGAATTTATTTTTTATGAGGCAGTTGAATTAATCAATGAGAAAAAAGTAAACCTTATTATTACTGTCAAGGAAAATGTTACGGGATTTCCTGATCCGGTGACCAAGGTCAAACATCATTACCGGTATAAGATCAATGAAACATTTGTGCATACAAATTTCACCTATTACAATGATTTGGAGGATGAGGAAAAACAGAAAGCCGACACAATTGATTTGGACAAAAATCATGTGATTTATTCAGGAAAACATAAAATAAGACCTGAAGCTGTTCTCCATCCGAATTTATTAAATCCGGGACGGGTATATAATCAGCAGGATGTCAGGAAATCATACAGCAATTATTCCTCACTTGGAGTTTACAGAATTATCAATATTCATTTTAATGAACTGGACGACTGGCTGGTTGATACAAGCCAATACAAGTATATTGACAATATCATTGAATTATCACCCAGAAAAAAACAGGCATACCAATATGAAATAGTGGGTACGAATTCGGCAGGTGATCTGGGAGTGCGAACCAATTTTTTATACAACAATTACAATTTTTTCCGGGGAGCTGAAAATTTCCAGGTAAAGTTGACGGGGGCAATTGAAGCAATGGAAAAAAGAGAGAATTTTGCTCCCATGAAAGAATTCGGGATCGAGACGTCTCTCACGTTCCCAAAATTTCTGGTGCCTTTTAAAGCAGAACAATTCACCAGGAAATTTAATCCTAGGACGACCATCAATATCTCATACAATTACCAGGACAGGCCCGATTATGTACGCACGATTGCCAACACATCGTTTGGTTATAAATGGAAAGGGAATGCATACAATTTGCATCAGCTTATACCTGTTGATTTTAATTATGTGAGATTGCCGGAAGGTATAAGAGATCAAAATCTATGGAATGATATTAAAGATACACCCTTAAGGAACAGTTATGAAGATCATACCATATTGGCTGCGCGATATGTATTTGAGTTTTCAAACCAGGTGATTGAAAAACGCAGAGATTTTGTATACATCAGGGTAAATCTCGAATCGGCCGGGAACCTGATCAATGGAATTGGTCAGATGGCTTCGGTGGAAAATGATTCCACTCTTTTTCACGTTCCCTATTTCCAATACCTGAAAAGCGACGTGGATTTTCGGTTTTATGATCTGATCACCCAGGATAACAGGGTGGTATACAGGATCTTTATGGGATTCGGATACCCGCTGGGAAATTCGGAAACTTTGCCCTTTGAGAAAATGTATTTTTCAGGCGGTCCATACGGGATAAGAGCCTGGAGTACCAGGACACTTGGCCCGGGATCTGTGAGTGATACAAGCACTTCGGCAAAATATGCCAACAATTTGGGGGATATTAAGCTGGAAGCAAACCTGGAATACCGTTTCAAGCTGTTCTGGAAACTGGAAGGCGCTTTTTTTATTGATGCAGGCAATATCTGGACGATCAAAGAGTATTCGAATCGACTTGGTTCATCATTTGACTGGGACCGGTTTTACAAAGAAATAGCCGTTGGAGCCGGACTTGGTGCAAGATTTGACTTTTCATTTCTTCTGATCCGGACAGATTTCGGATTCAAATTAAGGGATCCATCCATTCAGGAAGGAAGTCGTTGGATCGACTTTAATGGAACCGTTGATAAATCTATGAAAAGCCGGTTCGTATTTCAATTCGGAATAGGATATCCGTTTTAGGGAAATTGGGATTTCGGATTGCGGATTTCTGTTTTTTGGTTTTAGCAGGACGAATGACCAACAACGATAAGCATGTAAAAGGAACACCGGACAAGAAATGCCAATCACTATTCGTTAATTGACTATCGCAAAAAATAAGGAAATTCTTAAAATATAAGCAGAAGAGTTATAAATTTGCAAGCCATTATCTGAACAAAATTCTGTTCTGTTTTGCTTATTGTACATGAGTAAAATCCTGATAGAGTATAATTTAATTAAAACCATAAAATAATGACAAAAGTTTTTGATGTAATTAAGCCAGGAGTTATTTCCGGTAAAGATCTGCAAAAAGTATTTGCTGTCGCCAAAGAAAATCAATTTGCCATTCCGGCTGTGAATGTTGTAAGTTCAGGTTCGGTTAATGCGGTTTTAGAGGCTGCAAAACTTGTTAACTCTCCTGTGATGATCCAGTTTTCAAATGGAGGGGCCGTTTTTTATGCCGGTAAATCTGCTTCTAATGACAATCATAAAGCAGCGATATTGGGGGCTATAATTGGTGCTGAGAGTATTCATAAACTAGCTGAATTATATGGAGTTGCAGCTATTGTTCATACAGATCATGCTGCAAGAAAATTGTTACCATGGATCGATGGCCTTCTTGATGAAGGAGAAAAGTATTATAAGGCAAACGGAAAGCCATTATTCAGTTCTCACATGCTTGATCTTTCTGAAGAACCTTTGAAGGAGAACGTAGAAACCTGTAAAAAATATTTGGAACGTATGAGCAAGATCGATATGACTCTTGAGATCGAGTTAGGTGTCACCGGAGGTGAGGAAGACGGGATAGATAATACAAGTGTTGACAATGCACTTCTTTACACACAACCGGAAGAGGTTGCCTATGCTTTTGAAGAATTGAGAAAAATCAGTAGCAGTTTTACCATTGCTGCTTCATTTGGCAATGTTCATGGTGTATATAAGCCCGGCAATGTGAAACTTACTCCGAAAATACTGAACAATTCCCAGAAATATATACAGGAGAAATACAAAACAGCGGATAAACCTGTGAATTTTGTATTTCATGGAGGCTCCGGTTCCTCACGTAAAGAGATTCGCGAAGCAATTTCCTATGGAGTCATAAAAATGAATATTGATACAGATACTCAATGGGCATTTTGGGATGGTGTTCGTAAATATGAAGCTGCTAACCATAATTATTTGCAGGGACAGATCGGAAATCCGGAAGGAGAAGACAAACCGAATAAGAAGAAATATGATCCCAGAGCCTGGTTGCGCGAAGGCGAAAAATCTATGGTCGATAGGTTGAAAGTGGCATTTGAAGACCTGAATTGTCTCGATCGCAACTAATCTATGATCCCATTTTTTAAAAGCCTTTGATAAATCAAGGGCTTTTTTTATTTAAGTGTCTTTTTAATAATATTGTGATGTAAAATCCAAATTAATATCATTCTCATTGATGACAGATCAGAAAAAAGGCAGAGCACAGTTTTCGAGCAAGTTTGGCCTTATTGCTGCAGCAGCAGGTTCAGCAATCGGCCTGGGTAATATCTGGAAATTTCCATATATAACAGGAGTTTACGGAGGGGCTGCTTTTCTATTCGTATATCTCGGATTTATTCTTGCCATAGGATTGCCTGTAATGCTTTCAGAATTGATTATTGGCCGAAAATCAAGACGCAATGCATTTGGAGCTTTTAAAAAGCTTACACCCGGAACACCCTGGATGTTTATCGGCTCATTTGGAGTTGCAGCAGCATTTCTGATTCTCTCTTTTTACGGTGTAGTTGCCGGTTGGAGCATCAAATACATAATATTTTCGGTAACAAATCACTTTCAGTACTGTTCTCCTGAACAGATATCGAAAGTTTTCGGAAGTTTTATAGCTGATCCGCTTGATCCTTTGTTGTATCAGGTAATATTTATGCTTATGACCGGAGCAATAGTAATTATAGGTGTACAAAAGGGTATTGAGCGATATTCAAAAGTTTTGATGCCCATTTTATTAATCATAATCATTATCCTTGACATCAGGGCAGTTACTCTTAAGGGTGCCGGAGAAGGACTTCGTTTTCTTTTTCATCCTGATTTCTCTAAGCTTAGTTTTGAAGGAGTGTTAAGCGCTCTTGGGCATGCATTCTTTTCTTTGAGTCTTGGAATGGGAACACTGATCACTTATGGATCCTATGTGAATAAAAACGATAACCTCATTAACACAGCTATACAGGTCACTACGGCAGATACCATTATAGCTATACTGGCAGGTATCGCTATATTTCCTGCAGTATTTGCGTTTCATATTGAACCGGGACATGGAGTCGGTCTGATTTTTATAACTCTTCCAAATGTTTTTATGCAAATGCCCGGAGGGTATTTGTTTTCGATAATGTTTTTTATTCTTCTGACAATTGCTGCATTAACTTCAGCAATATCTATTTTGGAAGTTGTTGTTGCTTATTTTACCGAGGAGCTGAAGATAAAAAGACAGATTTCAACGGTATTAGCAACGGCGCTGATCACGTTGTTGGGTATTATCTGTTCACTCTCAATGGGATTATTTTCTGAGTTTGAAGTTTTTGGATTGAATTTTTTTGATCTTCTTGATTTCATTTCCGCCAACCTTTTATTACCTATAGGAGGAATGTTTATTGCATTATTTATTGGTTGGGCATTTGGTAAATATAAAGTCATTAGAGAAGTAGCTCATGGAGGAAAATTAAAAGGATGGTTTTTGCAAATTTTTATGCTTCTGGTGAAATTTGTAGCCCCTATAGCGATATTCATTGTGTTTCTTCAGGGATTGAATATCCTTGATATAATCGTTGCACTTTTTTCAGGAAATCATTAGTTGAGTTTATCAATTTAGAAATATTTTCAATTTGCTTTGAATACTACTTTGACAGATCGCATTAACGAATTCTTTGTTCCGGCAGTAGAAATTCTGAACAAAATTATTTTTTGGGATCTGGCAAAAGTCGTTGGATTGGAATTGCCTTATGAAGTTCCTTTTGTAGTAGTCTGGCTTATTCTTGGTGGTATGTTTTTCACTGTGAAAATGCGGTTTATTAATATTCGCGGTTTTAAACATGCCATTCAACTTGTTGCAGGGAAATTTGATAAACCGGGAGAACCGGGAGAGGTTTCTCATTTTAAGGCTCTTGCCACGGCACTTTCTGCCACTGTTGGATTAGGTAATATTGCAGGAGTTGCTATAGCAATTGCTGTGGGTGGACCGGGGGCAACATTCTGGATGATAATGGCGGGTTTTTTCGGAATGTCACTTAAATTTTCAGAATGTACCCTGGGATTAAAATACAGAAAGATCTCTGACAGAGGGATAGTTTCCGGCGGACCTATGTATTATCTTGAGCAGGGCTTAAGAAAACGAAATCTTCGGTTTTTGGGCGAATTTCTTGCGGTATTGTATGCAATCCTTATTATTCTTGCCTCATTTGGAGGAGGAAATATGCTTCAATCTAACCAGGCATTTGCTCAGTTAAGTGAGGTGGTTCCTGTTTTCAACGGGAAAGGACTGATAGTCGGCTGTTTTCTTGCCTTTTTTGTTGGTCTTGTAATTCTTGGCGGATTAAAAAGTATTGCACGGGTTGCTTCAAAAATAGTGCCGTTCATGGCTATTTTGTATGTGTTGACAGCACTTGTGATTGTTGTGATGAATTACAATAAAATACTCAGTGTTTTTGAGTTGATCCTTGTCGATGCATTCTCTATGCATGCCGCAAAAGGAGGATTTTTTGGCGTAATGATTATGGGTTTCAGACGCGGGGCATTCTCTAATGAAGCGGGAATAGGTTCTGCATCAATAGCACATTCAGCAGCGATCACAAGAATTCCTATTCGCGAAGGGCTTGTTGCATTGCTGGAACCTTTTATTGATACTGTTATAATATGCACAATGACAGCACTTGTAATTATTTTTACCGGTGTATACCAATCTGCTCCTGAATTAAGCGGAGCACCTTTAACTTCTGCTGCATTTGGAACTGTCTTCTGGTGGTTCCCTTATCTTCTGGTTGCTGCAATTTTTCTTTTTGCATTCTCTACAATGATATCATGGTCTTACTATGGTTTGCAGGGTTTCCTTTTTCTATCAACAAAATATAGTAAGAATGTTAAAATACCCGGTATTACGTATCAATTGTTATTTTTACTTTTCGTTATTCTCGGAGCAGCAACGGATCTAAAAGATGTTATTACATTTTCAGATATGATGATTTTAGGTCTGGCTTTTCCAAATTTACTGGGTTTGCTATTTATGTCTGACGAGATAAAAGAAGATTTAAAGGCTTATTTTAGTAAGAAGTCATAGAATCTTGTTTGGTGAAATAAACACGTGGTTGAAATGAAACTCATTAAAGAATATTTTTCATTTACCAAATCAGAAATCAGAGGATTAATGATTATTCTGGTAATTATTATTGTACTGATCGGTATACGATTTATTGAACGTAAGAATGCAAGTGGATTTAACATTGTTTATACAACTTTCTCATATAAGTCAGATAAAAAAGAGGAGGCAAATACTAAAATGAAACTATGCGGTAAAGAATGCAATTCCGCATTAACATGCTCCAAAGGTGAGTTGTATGAGGCCAATTTCGATCCCAATACCGCTACTTATGATGTGATGCTGAGCAAAGGATTTGCCATGGATATTGTTGTACAGATCATGAATTACAGGGCAAAAGGAGGAAGGTTTAATAAACCTTGCGACTTATTAAAAATATACGGGATTGATTCAGCTCTTGTGATGGCCTTATTAGAAAAAATAAGCATTGAACCCCATGATAATTGTTTTGAAAATACCGTAAAAAAAATGCCAAATCCTTTGATTATAGATATCAATCGTGCGGATAGTATTCAATTGCAAAGCGTCTTTGGTATTGGCAAAGTGCTTTCGTCAAGAATTGTAAAGTACAGAGATTTGCTCGGGGGGTATTATTCAACCACTCAACTTAATGAGGTTTATGGCATCTCTGATAGTCTGTGTTCAGGTTTTTCATCCATTTTTACAATCGATACTGCTTGTATTAGGAAAATAAATCTGAATATGGCAACGATTTATGATCTGAAAAAACATCCCTACCTCAATTATTATGAGGCAAAAGCTATAGTAAGTTATCGTAGATTAATAGGTCCTTTTGAATCAAAAAAACAACTGATAGACAACTATCTCTTATCTGAAACGACCTACTTGAAAGTGGCGCCATATCTGACCTTAAGATAAGCGGTGATTTTTAATAAGAAATTCCTGTAAAAGCATTTTGTTTAGGAAAATATTCTCTAAATTTATAGGGTATAAAATATCATTTAAAATTTATTTTAAATGCCGGTATTACCATGTTTTATTCCTGGATTATTACATTACATCAATTTTTTAAATAAATTAATTTGGTAAATTCAGCAAGCTGTGATACATTTGCGGCTCGTTTTATTAAACATCTGAATACTATGATTGTAGTTCCTGTTAAAGAAGGAGAAAACATTGAAAGAGCTCTTAAAAAATTCAAGAGAAAATTTGAAAAAACAGGCGTCATTAAAGAGCTAAGGGGTCGTCAGGCTTTTAAAAAACCTTCTGAAGTAAGAAGGGAAGAAATTAAACACGCAAAATACGTACAACAGTTGCAGCAGAGTGAAGATTGATATGAATACTTGGGGATAATCCAGGATACAAGGTTACCGGCAACACCTTAATAATTATCCCTGAGTATGGAGCAACTGAAAGAGTTTATAAATCATATACGGATTGAGAAACGATACTCTGAGCATACGGTCAGGGCTTATGCTGACGATCTTACTCAATTTTTCCACCATCTGCAGAAAGATACTCCAAAGAAGAAACTGCTCAATGCTCAGCAAAGCGATGTAAGGCATTGGATGATTGAAATGGTGAATTCGGGAAATTCACCAAGGACTTTGAGAAGAAAAATAGCATCCCTTAAAACTTTTTATAATTATGCACTTCGTACAGGTTCTTTAAACCTAAATCCTGCCGATGGTGTCATTCTTCCGAAATTAAAAAAAAATCTTCCTGATTTTATCAAGGAATCTTCGATTGAGCAATTGTTTGATAACAATTTATTTCCTTCAGGATTTACAGGAGTCAGGGATAAACTGGTACTTGAACTATTCTATGCCACAGGGATGAGGTTATCAGAAATGGTCCGTCTGACAAGAAAAGATATAGACCTTTATAAAGATGAAATTCGGATTTTAGGCAAAAGAAATAAAGAACGACTGGTACCACTGACTCATACTGCAGTAAACCTGTTAAAAGAATACCTGAGAATTGCTGACAATGAATTTGGTGTTCGCGATACGGATGCATTGATCCTTAGTAATAAAGGTCAGATCTGCTATCCCAAAATGATCCAAAGAATTGTTGGCAGGTATCTTGGTGAATCAACTACTCTTGAAAAGAAAAGTCCACATATACTCAGACATACATTCGCTACGCATATGTTAAACAACGGGGCTGATTTAAATGCTGTTAAAGAATTACTGGGACATGCAAATCTTGCTGCCACAGAAATCTATACACACAATACATACGAAAAGTTAAAATCGATATATAAACAAGCTCATCCCCGAGCATAAAAAGATGGAGGGTTTATTATGAATATCAAAATTAATTCCATTAAGTTTTCACCATCGAAACAACTTGAAACCTTTGTTGAAGGGAAAGTGAAAAAATTGGGACATTTTTATGATGATATTATTGGTGCCGAGATTTTTCTCAAACTTGAAAATTCACAGAAGATTAAAAATAAGGTCACTGAAATAAAACTTGATTTGCCCGGGAACGAACTTTTTGCTAAAAAACATAGCAAATCGTTTGAAGAGTCAACCGATAATGCAATTGATGCACTGCGTAAACAGATTATAAAGCATAAAAATAAGCGCAAACGAGCCTAGTTCAGGCATTTCAAAAAATAGAAAAGTATTATTGTGATATAAACAAAATATTTTATACATTTGCGAACCGATTTCGGGAGGTTTCTCTCGAAATCGGTGTTCTTTAAAGGGTTGCCGATGTAGCTCAGTTGGTCAGAGCAGCTGATTTGTAATCAGCGGGTCGGGGGTTCGAATCCCTCTATCGGCTCAGGTACGATGGGGGAGATACCAAAGCGGTCAACTGGGGCAGACTGTAAATCTGCTGGCGTACGCCTTCGGAGGTTCGAATCCTTCTCTCCCCACGAAAGTGTTGATTGTGAGTATATATCAAAAAAATACGGGCACTCATTTTTGTGGTTCGGAGAATTGTATATAGATATTCGATTGCAGGGACAAATTTGATAGTTCAAAGTTCATTGAATAGTTGAGGGAAAAACTTAAAATCAGGAATAGTGAATTAGATTTTGTAATTTTGCAAAATATTTGAAAAGTATTGAAAATAAGTCTATTCTGATATTTTAATTAATAGGATGAATTGAACTGCGATTGAGAATAATTATGCGGGAGTAGCTCAGTTGGTAGAGCATAACCCTTCCAAGGTTAGGGTCGCGAGTTCGAGCCTCGTCTCCCGCTCAGGTTTGTGAATGTACTTTGAAAGGATGTTTTTTTTGGGAATTCGAATCCGTTTTCCCTATCAAAGAGTGATATGAGACTTTAAATTTTATATTGTAATAATTTAAAGCCGATGTAGCTCAGGGGTAGAGCGTTTCCTTGGTAAGGAAGAGGTCATGGGTTCAAATCCCATCATTGGCTCTAAAATAACTAATAAAAAATAGTAACTGTATATTTAATATTCTACTAATTATGGCTAAAGAAAAATTTGAAAGGTCAAAGCCTCATGTAAACATTGGAACTATTGGTCACGTTGATCATGGTAAGACTACTCTTACTGCTGCGATTACTATGATATTGGCAAAAGATGGTCTTGCTGAGATCAGAGACTTTGATTCAATTGATAATGCTCCTGAAGAAAAAGAGCGTGGTATCACTATTAATACTGCACACGTTGAGTATCAGACGGCAAAACGTCATTATGCACATGTTGACTGTCCGGGTCACGCAGACTATGTGAAGAACATGGTTACAGGTGCTGCACAGATGGATGGTGCAATACTTGTTGTTGCAGGTACTGACGGACCTATGCCTCAAACCAGAGAACACATTCTTTTGGCACGTCAGGTGAACGTTCCTAAGATTGTTGTTTTCCTGAATAAAGTTGACATGGTCGACGATCCTGAACTTCTTGAACTTGTTGAAATGGAAGTACGTGAACTTCTTGATTTCTATGAATTTGATGGGGCCAATACACCGGTTATTTCGGGCTCGGCACTTGGTGCTATGAATGGTGAAGAAAAATGGGTTGCAAAAGTCATCGAACTGATGGATGCAGTTGACGAATGGATACCGATTCCTCCAAGAGATAAAGATAAACCCTTCCTGATGCCTGTGGAAGACATTTTCTCAATTACAGGACGTGGTACAGTTGCAACCGGAAGAATTGAAACAGGAGTTATTCATACAGGAGACGAAATGGAAATGATTGGTTTGGGGGCTAAAGGAAGAAAAACTGTTTGTACTGGTGTGGAAATGTTCCGTAAAATACTGGATGAGGGAGAGGCAGGAGATAATGTTGGTCTTCTCTTACGTGGAGTGGATAAGAATGAAATCAAGAGAGGAATGGTACTTGCAAAACCAGGATCGATTACTCCTCATACAAAATTCAAAGCCGAAGTGTATATTTTGAAAAAAGAAGAAGGCGGCCGGCATACACCATTCCATAATAAATATCGTCCTCAGTTTTATCTGAGAACACTTGATGTAACTGGTGAAATTCACCTCCCGGAAGGTACTGAAATGGTTATGCCCGGAGATAATGTAACAATTACAGTTGAACTGATTACCCCGGTTGCTATGGATAAAGGTTTACGTTTTGCTATCCGTGAAGGTGGCAGAACAGTGGGTGCAGGTCAGGTAATTGAAATTGTTGAGTAACATAAATAGTAGAATTAGTATAGGAAGATAAGTCCTTTTTGGATTTATCTTCTAATATATCCGGGAGTAATTCAATTCTTAAAAAGCTTTTTGGTTATTCAGAGTTGAAAGAGCCATCGAACAAGCTGATAAGGGATGATATCCCAAATAGTATTTACAGACACGGGTATAGCTCAGTCCCGAAAAACAGAAAAACAATAATTGATTTCGTTGTTTTTCAGGGATTGTCTGCCATGACGGCCAAAGGCAGTTAAATCCGCCAGAGGAAGGTAAACCGGCAGACAGAATAGGACAGCTAATAAAATAGGAGGGTGGATGTTGAGGAGATTAAAATATACGGGTGTAGCTCAGTTGGTAGAGCACTGGTCTCCAAAACCAGGTGTCGGGCGTTCGAGTCGCTCCTCCCGTGCAAACCTGATTCATTATGAAAATTATTCGGTATTTTAAAGAGGCCTATTCGGAACTTATTTATAAGGTAACATGGCCTTCCTGGGAAGAACTGCAGGGAAGTGCTATTGTTGTAATGATTGCCGCATTCATCATTGCTTTGGTCATAGCTTTAATGGATCTGGCTTTTAAAAATCTTATGACAGGTATATACGGTATATTTTATTAGTCATACGAAAACTGAACCATGGAAGAGCAGGAAAAAAAGTGGTATGTGTTGCGGGCCATAGGAGGGAAAGAAAAAAAGGCCAAAGAATATATTGAGAGTGAAATAACCCGGCTCAATCTGCAGGAATATGTTTCACAGGTATTGATTCCTACAGAGAAAGTTTACCAGATAAGAAATGGTAAAAAGATCAGCAAGGAAAGAAATTTTTTCCCGGGATACGTTTTGATCGAGGCAGCGCTTGTGGGTGAAATTCCTCATATTCTTTCAAACATTCCTCATATTATTGGGTTTTTGGGACAGAAAGCTAATGAAGAACCCACACCTCTGCGAATATCTGAAGTCAACAGGATTTTAGGTAAAGTTGATGAACTTGCAGCAGGGGATGAAGAAATGAATACTCCGTTTTTTGTTGGAGAAACTGTTAAAGTCATTGACGGACCTTTCAATAGCTTTAATGGCATTATTGAAGAAGTAAATGAAGAAAAGAAAAAACTTAAGGTAATGGTGAAAATATTTGGCAGAAAAACACCCCTTGAGTTAAGCTTTATGCAGGTAGAAAAGGAATAAAAATATACAAAATCGGATTGTTACGAAAACCTTAATGCTTCCTGAGTAACTGTCTGATGAAGTATCTCAATAATTAATCGGAAATATAATTAAAATGGCAAAAGAAATTGCTGGACTGATTAAATTGCAAATTCGTGGAGGTGCTGCAAATCCATCGCCACCTGTTGGTCCTGCTCTCGGTGCAAAGGGTGTGAATATTATGGAATTCTGTAAGCAATTTAACGCCCGTACACAAGAGAAGGCAGGAAAACTACTGCCGGTAGTTATTACAGTATATTCGGATAAATCATTTGATTTTATTGTAAAAACGCCTCCGGTAGCAGTTCAATTGCTTGAAGCTACCAGGATAAAGAAAGGTTCTTCTGAACCTAATCGTGTAAAGGTAGCTTCGGTAACATGGGAACAGGTAAAGGCTATTGCTGAAGATAAAATGCCTGATTTAAATGCATTTACAATATCATCGGCAATGAAAATGGTTGCTGGCACAGCCCGAAGTATGGGAATTAGCGTGAAAGGCCAATTCCCTGCAATGTAGTTTGATTCATTAATACTACAAGAACACAATGACGAAACTTACAAAAAATCAAAAATCAGCATTAGAAAAGATTGAGCCTGGTAAACAATATACATTGTCAGAGGCAGCGAAAATTATAAAAGAAATGACTTTTACAAAATTTGATGCCTCGATAGATATTGATGTTCGTTTGGGAGTTGATCCGCGTAAATCAAATCAAATGGTGCGTGGAGTTGTTACGTTGCCTCATGGAACGGGAAAGGACATCAGGGTATTGGTATTGTGTACACCGGATAAAGCTGAAGAAGCCAAGCAGGCAGGAGCTGATCACGTTGGCCTTGATGATTACATTGAAAAAATTGAGAAAGGATGGACAGACATTGATGTAATTGTTACTATGCCTTCTGTGATGGGTAAAATAGGTAAGTTGGGTCGGGTACTCGGACCTCGGGGTTTAATGCCGAATCCCAAAAGCGGAACAGTTACTGTGGAGATCGGGAAAGCAGTCAAAGAAGTAAAGACTGGGAAAATCGATTTCAAAGTAGATCGCTATGGGATTGTGCATACCACTGTTGGGAAAGTTTCTTTTTCATCAGAGAAAATAGCTGAAAATACCCGTGAATTCTTACTTACAATTAACAAATTAAAACCTTCTGCTGCTAAGGGTACTTATATTAAGAGTATATATCTATCCAGTACTATGAGTCCTAGTGTTCGGATTGATGCTAAAGCAATTGACGAATAATTAACAGAAAAAAGCATTCATTATGACACGGGACGAAAAGATAAAGGTTATTGATAACCTGACTCAAAAGATAAACGATTCAAAACATTTTTATCTGACTGATATCTCTGAATTAAATGCCGATGATACCAATATGCTCAGAAGAAAGTGTTATGAAAAGGATATTCAATTGATCGTTGTGAAAAATACTCTTCTTAAAAAGGCATTGGAGAAAAGTGAAAAGGAATACAATGAATTGTTCGATGTTCTTAAAAACTCAACATCCGTCATGTTCTCTGAAACAGGAAATTCTCCGGCCAAGCTTATTAAAGAATTCAGGAAAGTTCTTGACCGACCTGTTTTAAAAGCTGCTTTTGTTGAAGAGTCCTTTTATATCGGTGACGATCAACTGGATGTGCTATCAAAGCTTAAGTCTAAGGATGAACTTCTTGGCGATTTGATTGTTCTTTTGCAATCACCAGCCAAGAATGTTATTTCTGCTCTACAGTCCGGAGGTGTAACTCTGGCTGGCATTATTAAAACTTTTTCAGAAAAAGAATAGAATCAAATAAATAATTCAATAAATACATACAAAAATGGCAGATTTAAAAGCGTTTGCAGAACAACTCGTAAATCTTACAGTAAAAGAAGTAAACGAACTTGCTGATATTCTGAAAGAAGAATATGGAATTGAACCTGCTGCTGCAGCTGTAGCAGTTGCTGCCGGTCCTGCCGGTGGTGGTGATGGTAGTGCAACAGTAGAAAAGTCGGCATTCGATGTAATTCTCAATGCTGCTGGAGGTCAAAAACTTCAAATTGTAAAACTTGTTAAAGACCTAACCGGATTAGGTTTAAAGGAAGCTAAAGCTGTGGTTGATTCTGCGCCTGCACCTCTGAAAGAAGGTGTTAGCAAAGAGGAAGCCGAATCTATTAAAAAACAACTTGAAGAAGCTGGAGCTGAAGTTGAGCTTAAATAGATATGTACTTAGCCATAAAGGCTATGTAGGTTTAATCAAATCCCTTCCCGATGATCATCGGGAACGGGATTAGGGTTAAGCCTTTTTGTCGTTAATAAAATCTGGTTCAACGCTTATTAATTGATATAATGTCAAACAACAACATAAATCAAAGAATTTCATTTGCATCCGCAAAAAATCAGCTGGAATATCCCGATTTTCTTGAAGTTCAACTAAAATCATTTCAAGATTTTTTTCAGCTTGACACAACACCAGAACGAAGAAAAGAAGAAGGATTATTCAAAGTATTCAACGAAAACTTTCCGATTTCTGATACCCGCAATAATTTTGTTCTCGAGTTTATTGATTACTTTGTTGATCCTCCCAGATACTCAATAGATGAATGTATCGAAAGGGGGCTCACATATAGTATTCCTTTAAAAGCTAAATTAAAACTCTATTGTACCGATCCTGAACACGAGGATTTCGATACAGTTATTCAAGATGTATATCTTGGTACTATTCCTTACATGACAGAGAGAGGATTATTTGTTATTAACGGAGCCGAACGCGTTGTAGTATCTCAGTTACACAGGTCACCAGGTGTATTCTTCGGACAAAGTCTGCATGCCAATGGCACAAAATTATACTCTGCACGTATCATTCCTTTTAAAGGTTCCTGGATAGAATTTGCTACAGACATAAACAATGTCATGTATGCTTATATTGACAGGAAGAAAAAATTACCGGTAACAACCTTATTACGCGCTATTGGTTACGAGAGCGATAAGGATATTCTTGAAATCTTCAATCTTGCTGACGAGATAAAAGTCTCTAAAACGGCATTAAAGAAATTGGTCGGAAGAAAGCTTGCAGCGCGTGTATTAAAATCCTGGGTTGAGGATTTTGTTGATGAAGATACCGGCGAGGTAGTATCCATCGAACGTAACGAAGTTGTTATTGACAGAGAAGTTGTTCTTGAAGAAGAGCACATGGATGAGATCATTGACTCGGGAGCGAAAACAATTCTTCTCCACAAAGAAGGATTAAATCAATCCGATTTTGATATCATTTACAATACTCTCCAAAAAGATCCCTGCAATTCAGAAAAAGAAGCTGTGTTGCACATATATCGTCAATTGCGAAATTCTGAGCCACCTGATGAGGCAACAGCAAGAGATGTTATTGATAAGTTGTTTTTTTCAGATAAGCGATATGATCTGGGTGAGGTAGGCCGCTATCGCATTAACAGAAAGCTTGGCTTACATACCGATATGGATGTCAAAGTCCTGACGAAAGAAGATATAATTGAAATAATCAAATACCTTATTGAGCTGATCAATTCGAAAACAGATGTTGATGATATTGATCATTTAAGCAATCGAAGGGTTCGTACTGTTGGAGAGCAACTTTACAATCAGTTTGGTATTGGACTTGCCCGTATGGCCCGCACCATTCGTGAACGAATGAACGTGCGTGATAATGAAGTATTTACACCCATAGACCTGATCAATTCGAAAACCTTATCGTCTGTTATTAATTCTTTCTTTGGAACAAACCAGCTTTCACAATTTATGGATCAGACAAATCCTTTGGCTGAAATGACCCACAAGAGAAGAATGTCAGCCCTGGGACCCGGAGGATTGTCTCGTGAAAGGGCAGGGTTTGAGGTCCGTGACGTACATTATACACACTATGGAAGGTTGTGTCCGATTGAAACTCCTGAAGGGCCAAACATTGGCCTGATATCATCACTTTGTGTATATGCTAAAATTAATTCACTCGGATTTATAGAAACTCCCTATCGTAAAGTGGAGAATAAACTGGTTGACTTAACCAATAACGGCGTTGTTTATCTGAGTGCTGAAGAAGAGGAAGGCAGAATTATTGCTCAGGCCAATGCGCCGATAACAGATAAGGGCAATTTTGTTAATCCAAAGATCAAATCACGTCTTGAAGCAGATTATCCACTGGCGACACCGGAAGAAGTTCAATTGATGGACGTTGCTCCAAACCAGATTGCTTCTATTGCAGCATCTCTTATACCATTTCTTGAACATGATGATGCAAACCGTGCACTTATGGGATCAAATATGATGCGGCAGGCAGTACCACTGGTTTCTCCGGAGTCGCCGATAGTTGGCACAGGCATTGAAAGCAATGTTGTCCGCGATTCCAGACTTCTCGTTGTGGCAGAGGGAAATGGTGAAATTGAATACGTTGATTCAAACGAAATTGTGGTCAAGTATGATCTGAAAGATGAAGATAAGTTCGTATCGTTTGATGGAGATCTGAAAAGGTACAAATTGCCAAAATACAGAAAAACCAATCAGAATACTTGTATCAACCTCAAACCCATTGTTCGGAAAGGACAGAAAGTAGTATCAGGACAAATTCTTACCGAAGGGTACGCTACTCAGGACGGAGAACTTGCTCTGGGAAGAAATCTGATGGTTGCTTTCATGCCCTGGAAAGGGTATAACTTTGAAGATGCAATTGTAATTTCTGAAAGGGTAGTGCGGGAAGATGTATTTACATCCATTCATATTGAAGAGTACTTGCTTGAAGTCAGAGATACAAAAAGAGGATTGGAAGAGCTTACTTCTGATATTCCCAATGTTAGTGAAGAAGCTACTAAAGATCTGGATGAAAATGGGCTTATTCGTATTGGAGCAAATGTTACTCCCGGCGATATTCTTATTGGTAAGATCACACCAAAAGGAGAATCAGATCCTTCACCTGAAGAGAAACTTTTACGGGCAATCTTCGGGGATAAAGCCGGCGATGTGAAAGATGCCTCATTGAAGGCACAGCCATCTTTGTACGGAGTGGTTATTGATAAAAAACTGTTTTCACGCTCTGTGAAAGACAGAAAATTAAAGGCTGCAACGAAACCAATATTGGATAAGATTGAAGAAGAATTTAACAGACAAACACTTGATCTGAAAGGTAAGCTTGTTGACAAACTCTTTTCTCTTACCAATGGTAAGACTTCCCAGGGAGTGAAGGATTATCTTAGTATAGATGTTATTCCTAAAGGAACTAAATTTTCACAGAAAATACTTCAGGATCTTGATTATATGGCAATTAATCCGAATAAGTGGACTACCGATAAGTCAAAGAATGAATTTATATCAAAACTTATTCATAACTACATTATTAAATTTAAAGAGGTCGATGCTATCTATAAGAGAAAGAAATACAATGTAACTATTGGGGATGAGTTGCCAGCCGGAATTGTCCAGCTGGCAAAAGTATATATTGCACAGAAGCGCAAATTGAAAGTTGGGGATAAAATGGCTGGTCGTCACGGTAACAAAGGAATCGTTGCAAAAATCGTTCGTCAGGAAGATATGCCTTTCCTTGAAGACGGGACTCCGGTAGATATTGTTTTAAATCCGCTTGGTGTACCTTCAAGGATGAACCTTGGACAGATCTATGAAACTGTTCTGGGATGGGCCGGTAAAGAACTTGGACTAAAGTTCGCTTCAGCAATTTTTGATGGTGCAAAAATTGATCAGATCGAAGAATATACAGAAAAGGCCGGCATTCCAAAATATGGTAAGACCTTCCTGTACGACGGAGGTACCGGGGAACGATTTGATCAGCCTGCAACTGTTGGTATAATCTATATGCTGAAACTTGGTCATATGGTTGACGACAAAATGCATGCAAGATCAATTGGGCCATACTCTCTGATTACTCAACAACCACTTGGTGGCAAAGCACAATTTGGAGGTCAACGCTTTGGTGAAATGGAAGTATGGGCGCTTGAAGCATTTGGCGCAGCACATATTCTTCAGGAAATACTGACTGTTAAATCGGACGATGTGATCGGACGTGCCAAAACGTATGAGTCTATTGTAAAAGGTGAACCATTGCCTACCCCGGGAATTCCCGAATCCTTGAATGTATTGCTTCATGAGTTGAGGGGACTTGGTCTAAGTATTAATCTTGTTTAATTGAATAACATCAGGTTCATAGATTAACGGATAATTAAAATATTAAATATGTCATTCAGAAAAGACACAAAAATAAATAGCAGTTTTTCAAAAATTGCCATTGGTTTGGCCTCACCTGAAGAAGTCCTGGAACGATCCAGTGGAGAGGTTTTAAAGCCGGAAACTATTAATTATCGAACATACAAACCAGAACGTGACGGTTTGTTTTGTGAAAGGATATTCGGACCTGTTAAGGATT
>JAFGQO010000129.1 GCA_016935615.1 Bacteroidales bacterium | reverse complement strand
TGAATAAGATAAAATTGAAAGAAAAGAATTCAGACGAAAGCATTCTTCCAGTCTTTTTCGATGACAGCTATGTGTCTTTTCTTCCGGGCGAAAATAAAACAATGTATCTTCGGGCAGATGAAAAACTTCTTAGAAATAAGGGAATTGAGATGCATTTGGAAGGATGGAATACAAAGCCCGGAAAATTTAAAATTAATATCTTTGGAACTAAATTTGAATAATCATGAAATTGTCAAAACTTACGAGTGGCAACATCTTCAATTTGACCCATTATGCGAGATTTAGTTTTTTTGTTGTATTAATAAGCGCATGTTCAAGGTCATCTGACATTGCGGTGCAGTCAATGAAAATGGATTTGCCGGCTGATCAGCAATCATTTAGCGAGGAGTTACTAAGTGGAGAGCTGACCGATCTGAAAATAACACACAAAGCAATTGTTGGCCCGGCTATGCAAAAGTTTGTTTTTTCAGAGCAAAATACAGATATGTTTATCTTTATAAAAGGAAATGGACAACTGAAAGCAGACTCGATAAAATTTGATGTTTGTCCTGAGTCTATTGCTATACCGATTGCTTCGGATAGTTTTAGCCTTGAGATCCCCGATGGGGAAGTATTACATTTTGTCCGGTTTTCAAAGCAACTCACAACAAGTGATCAGGAAGATATTAAGAAATTTAACCTGGATAATAAATACCAGGTTTTCTTTAGAAGATTTAGTGAATGTGAACCATACACAGAGAAGATTAAAAGCCCGAATACGGTTAGCCGTACCGTCTTACCGGCAGATATTATTCCACGTGTTTCCCTGGGAACAGTTGAAGTTCCTGGTCCCGATGAAGTTGGTGCACACGAACATCCAATGCTTGAACAATTGTTTTTGGGGCTTGCCGGTAATGATATTACAGTCCATGCAGGCGACAAGTCAGTTGGTTTAAAAGAATATTCAATATTGCATATTCCTCTTGGTTCAAGTCATTGGGCTGAGGTCGTCGGAAATAAAAAAATGTATTACATGTGGATGGATTTCTTCATAACAAAAGAGGGGCAGGAATGGCTAAAAACTCATAAACCCGTAAGTACGGGAAAAAATAAAAAATGAACGGTTTCTTCACTTTCTAACAAATATTCTACAGTTGCTGAGGTCAATATAAAAGACTTGTCTTGATAAACAGTTGTTTGAGATTTGAAAAGTACTTAGCTTGTTTTTTAGCAACGATATAGATAAATTTAGCCAATGTTGTATATTTTTGTCATGTACTTTGTTAAACCTTAATTGTGTATATTCTTCTATCTTTGGCCTTTAATATCTTGTTATGTTATTGTTAAACAGTGATAGATCGACGTTAAATGAATGGTTACGAGAGATACATTGCTACTCTGAAGGGACAGCCTGTTGACTTTCTGCCGGGAACACCAATATTGATGCAATATGCTGCTGAATATATTGGCTCTGATTACGCTGCCTTCGCTTCCGATTACAGCGTACTTGTCAGAGCAAACATCCGATGTGCAGAGGATTTTGGGATCGACCAGGTAAGTTGTATCTCTGATCCTTTTAGAGAAACCCATGGATTCGGTTCAACTATTGAGTACATCAGGGACGGCCCTCCACGCAGTTCTCATCCGCTTGATACCACAACGGATCTATCCGTTCTTCTCCAACCAGATCCTTATAAATCAGAAAGAATGTTCGACAGGATAAAAGCTGTTGAAGAATATAAAGCAAAAGTTCAGGGAGAATACTCAATCCTTGGGTGGATAGAGGGACCGGCGGCAGAGGCTGCGGATCTAAGAGGAGTTACGACCTTCCTCATTGACCTGGTAAATGATGAGATCTTTGCTTCCGATCTTATGGATGTTTGCGTAAACACCGGGATTGATTTTGCCCGGGCACAGATTGAATCAGGAGCAGATACAATAGGTATCGGGGACGCCATCGCAAGCCAGATTGATCCATACACTTATGAAAGACTTATCCAGCCGAGGGAAAAACACCTGATTAAAACCATTCATGATATGGGAGCGTATGTCAAGTTGCATATCTGTGGCAATATAACCCATCTGCTGCCGGGAATTGCTGATCTGAATGTAGATATCCTCGATGTTGACCATATGGTAAGACTGTCAGATGTCAGACATAATGTTGGTAACCAAGTTGTCATAACCGGGAATATGGATCCTGTTACTGTTATAAAAAACGGAACACCGGAAAGAATAAGGAAAGCTGTTCTGGATGCGTATGCCGAAACCGGGAATCCATATATGGTTAATGCAGGATGCGAGATACCGGCACATACACCATTGGAAAACCTGAAAGCGTTGTTGGAACCCGTCCCTTTTGTGCATTAGAAAAAATTTATGATATGACTTATAAGGAATTATACCTAAAACCAGTATTAATTGTTGAGATGCTATGTTTTAGCAAATCTCAATTTTTGTTCTTGCTGAAAAAGAACATTATATTACATTCAGTTGTTTTTCTGCTGTTTCTATTGATCTACATTCACTTGCCGGTCAATGGACAGACAAAATCAGTAAAACCTGTTACTATTGATGCATCAGACTTCCCGTCCCTTCAGGCAGCTTTTGATGCTATTCCCGTCAGTGGTGCGATTGTATTGATCCCTCCGGGTGATTACGAAATAATCAGCCCGCTGATTTTGGTAACAGATAATACACGCATACAAGGCTCGGGAGCAGTTACTCATATTATTAAT
>JAFGQO010000017.1 GCA_016935615.1 Bacteroidales bacterium | reverse complement strand
TGGAAGAAAAATATAATAAATACAACAACAGAAGTTTTATTGATAGTGATCCTATTTGCATTCCTCATATGTTCTCTGATAAAGAAAATATTGAGATTTCATCTTTTCTTACTGCAACACTTGCCTGGGGGAATCGTAAATCAATCATCAATAACAGCAGAAAACTGATGACCCTTCTGGATAATGATCCTATTGATTTTGTGATGAATGCCAGAGAGAAGGATTACAAGGTATTGAATTCATTTTACCACAGAACATTCTGTGGTATTGATGCATTGTATTTTTTACGCTCCCTGTCGAATATCTACAGAATTCATGGAGGATTGGAACAACTTTTTTCAAATGAGTTCAGACGTAAAGGAAATGTTAAAGATTGTCTGATACGATTCGTGGAAGTATTTTTTGAACTTGAGCATCCTCTCAGAACTGAAAAGCATATGGCAGATGTAAGGAAAGGAGCATCAGCAAAACGTCTAAACATGTTTCTCAGATGGATGATCAGGAAAGATAACAAAGGAGTAGATTTTGGTTTGTGGTCTGAAATACCGTCGTCCGGACTTTTTATACCTCTTGACATTCATACGGGGAATATAGCGAGAAACCTGGGATTACTCAAACGCAGGCAAAACAATTGGAAAGCTGTTGAAGAACTCACTTCAGTATTGAGACGTTTTGATGCTGACGATCCTGTTAAGTATGATTTTGCACTTTTTGGTATGGGAGTATTTGAGAATAAAGCATGGTCATAAAGATCAAAAAGAAATAACAACCGCCATGGGGAATCAATTTTTTGCATTTAAAAGATTTATAATAAAACAGGATAAATGTGCGATGAAAGTTGGTACGGATGGAGTACTTCTGGGAGCCTGGGTAAAGGTTGATAACGTGAAGAGGGTACTTGATGTGGGAACGGGGACAGGATTAATAGCGATTATGCTGGGTCAGAGATCAACAGCTGATATAGATGCAATTGAAATTGAGAAACCGGCAGCTCAGCAGGCAATTGAAAATAGTTTGAATTGTCCCTGGAGAAAAAAAATCAGGGTTTATCCTGTTTCTCTACAGGAATTTTTGGAAAAAAACACAATACACTACGATTTGATTGTAACCAATCCGCCCTATTATTCAAATTGTTACAAAAATTATGATACCGGAAGAAAAGTTGCAAGGCATAATGAATTCCTGTCACGTGATGAATTGTTATCCGGGGTAACAGAATTATTAACTTCCAGGGGCAGATTTGCCATAATATTTCCTGCAGAAGCATTTGATCGTTTGTGCTCTGAGGCATTGAAATACAGACTTCATTTGATTCGCTATACAGAAGTTTTTCCCACTCCTGATAAACCCTCTATAAGAATACTGGCAGAATTTTCATTTCAACCGGGTACTGTTGAAAGAAGTAAAATCACAATTGAAAACAATGGCAGACATAACTATTCGCCACAGTATATAAACATGACCAAGGAATTCTATCTGTATTTCTGAAGAAAGCCAATACATCAATCAGACTCCTGATTTTTCTCGGAACCAGCAGAATAAAATCCATCCATACCATATTTTATGGTTGGAGAAGAGCAAAGAATCAATAAAATCAGTTCTTCAAAAGGCTCAACCGATCTTCTTCAATAATCTCACCAGTTTCACGCAGTTCGTATCTAAACTTACCATCTGCCTGTAAAACTCGCTTGATACGGACAGGAGTTTTCCCGTCTACAAAAACCAACTGAGCGTTCTTGTATTTAGATATCATTTTAAAAAAGGTTTAACAGCACACAACAAAAGTAGAATTTATTAATGAATAACGCAATTATAATGAAGCGAGAAATAATTGTATTAGGTGAAGTGATATGAGTTAAAAGTTTTAGGATGAAAATTGTTAATTAATAATTCATATAAATTCGCATTGATTTTTTGGCACCCTTGGGTAAAGGTCTAATTTTACTTTTCAAACACAGACTTAATTGTATTATTTTGAATAAAGTTGTAGAGACACCATTAATGAAGCAGTATTATTCCATTAAGGAAAAACATCCTGATGCTGTGCTGCTTTTCAGGGTTGGTGATTTTTATGAGACATTTGGTGAGGATGCAATAAGAGCATCGGAAATATTGGGCATTACACTTACAAAAAGAGCCAACGGAGCTGCTTCATTTGTTGAACTGGCCGGTTTTCCCTATCATGCACTTGATACTTATTTGCCTAAGCTGGTAAGGGCCGGTCAAAGGGTAGCAATTTGCGAACAACTGGAAGATCCAAAGCTTGCAAAAAAAATTGTCAAAAGAGGCATTACTGAGTTGGTAACTCCTGGTGTATCATTAAATGATAACGTGCTTGAAAATAAGGAAAACAATTTTCTTGCCAGCATTCATTTTGATAATAAACTTGCAGGTATTGCATTTTTGGATATATCAACCGGAGAGTTTTATGCTGCTGAGGGATCTTGCGAGTATATTGACAAATTGCTGAATAGTTTTTCTCCCAAGGAGGTAATTTTTGAGAAGGGTATGCAAAAAAAGTTCAATGAAACATTTGGACATAAGCATTATGTATTTCCTCTCGATGATTGGATTTATACTGATGATTCTGCAAATGACAGGCTAAGAAAACATTTCGATACGACAAGTCTTAAAGGATATGGTGTCGGCGGTCTTAAATTAGGTATTGTTGCTGCGGGAGCAATTTTGCATTATCTTGATATTACACAACATACTCAATTACAGCACATCACGGGTCTTTCCCGAATTGAAGAAGATCGTTATGTCTGGCTCGATAAGTTTACGATCCGGAATCTTGAATTATTTCATTCTATTAATGAAGGAGCCAAAACATTATGCGATGTTATGGACAAAACAATCTCTCCTATGGGAAGCCGATTGTTGAAGCGATGGATCAACCTTCCATTAAAAGGAATAGCATCTATAAATGAAAGATTGGACATTGTTGAGTTTTATCTTAAACATCCGGAATTCAGAGAAGAGATTTCAAGCCATCTGAAACAAATTGGTGATCTGGAAAGGATCACATCTAAAATATCCGTAGGAAAGATAACACCCAGGGAAGTAGTACATCTGAAATTTGCTCTGACCGCAATCGGACCAATAAAAAAAGTATGTCAGGATTCGGGAGAGACTCCTCTTATAAAAATTGCAGAACAGCTTAATCCTTGCAACAGCATCCGGGAACGAATTGAAAAGGAGCTTCTTCCGGAACCTTCTTCACAAATATCGAAAGGCAGTGTCATTGCTTCAGGTGTGTCTGCCGAACTTGATGAATTGCGGGAAATCTTAAGCTCCGGCAAAGATTACCTGATTAAAATTCAGGAACGCGAAAGTCATAAAACGGGCATCCCTTCATTAAAAGTTGCATACAATAATGTATTCGGTTATTACATTGAGGTTAGAAATACGCACAAAAACAAAGTACCCGGTGAGTGGATCAGAAAACAGACACTTGTAAGTGCGGAAAGATACATAACTGAAGAATTAAAGGAATACGAATCTAAGATACTTGGTGCTGAAGAAAAGATATTAATAATAGAAACCAAATTGTTTCAGAATCTTGTTGAGGGAATTGCTGATTATATAACTACAATTCAGTTGAATGCATCATTATTGGCAAAACTTGATTGCTTGCTGTCGTTTTCAAAATGTGCTCTGGAGAATAAGTATTCGCGTCCTGAGATCAATGATTCTGAGATTATAGATATCCGGGAGGGTCGACATCCGGTAATAGAACAGCAATTGCCTGTTGATGAGTCCTATGTGGCAAATGATGTATACCTGGATTGTGATGAACAACAAATAATTATCATCACAGGTCCGAATATGGTAGGGAAATCAGCATTATTGCGCCAAACAGCTTTGATTGTTTTGATGGCACAAATGGGAAGTTTTGTTCCTGCATTAAAGGCCAGTATTGGCTATGTAGATAAAATATTTACACGGGTTGGAGCTTCGGACAACATTTCTCTGGGGGAATCGACTTTCATGGTTGAAATGCTGGAAACGGCCAGTATCTTAAACAATATTTCTTCCCGAAGCCTGGTATTGCTTGACGAAATCGGCAGGGGAACAAGTACATATGACGGGATATCAATTGCATGGGCAATGGTTGAGTATTTGCATGAGCATCAGCACGCAAGGGCCAAAACGTTATTTGCCACGCATTATCATGAGTTGAATGAAATGGAAGGGTATTTTGAGAGAGTAAAAAATTTTAATGTTACCGTTAAAGAACTGGATGATCGGGTGATTTTTATCCGAAAACTAAAGAGAGGAGGCAGTGAGCACAGTTTTGGAATTCATGTGGCCCGTATGGCCGGCATGCCAAAAAGTATTGTAAAACGTGCCAATGAAATTCTGAAAGAGTTGGAACAATCGCATGATAACAAATCATTGTCGAGACCTATTTCTGATGTTGCTGAAAACAGGGAAGGAATGCAATTGAGTATTTTTCAATTGGACGATCCTGTGTTAAAACAAATTCGTGATGAAATAAAAAACACGGATATTAATAATTTGACTCCGATTGAAGCATTGAATAAACTGAATGAAATTAAAAAACTAACCGGGTTGTAATCCGATGATTCGGAGTGCTTTAAAATCCTGATTTCTGCATTTGGCTATAATAAAAAAAGCTCTATATTTGCACCACTTATCAAGCGATTCAGGGGAAAACTCTGATACTTAATAAAGGGTAAGCAGTTCTTTAAAATTATTCATTCCGATCACGGAAATAGCTCAGCTCCGAAAAACCGGAAATCTTTGATTTCATAGTTTTTCGAGAGTCCTCGAAGTTTAACGAAAATTGAAAATTTTCTAAACTTCGGGATTGTTAGACAAGAAGGTTCTTTAATAAAAGGAAGTATAGGATCATATAAATACAAGCGGAAATAGCTCAGTTGGTAGAGCACGACCTTGCCAAGGTCGGGGTCGCGGGTTCGAGTCCCGTTTTCCGCTCAAAATTAGCTCTTTCGGGAGTTTATTAGAGCGAAGGAAGGTCGCGGGCCCCGAAAAATAAGAGATCTGGGATCTATGTAATTTTTCGAAGGTTCTCGAATTTCACAAGACTCGGAGAGTCAGGAAATTCGGAATTCGAGTCCCGCCTGCCTGCCGGCAGGCAGGTTTTCCGCTCTTTTTTTATTTTCATTAAGTTCATCTGATAATAAACAATGTGATGCCCGGGTGGCGGAACTGGTAGACGCGCTGGACTTAAAATCCAGTGGACAGCAATGTTCGTGCGGGTTCAAGTCCCGCCCCGGGTACTATTTAATCCTCTTAACTAATTGATTTTAAGAGGATTTATTTTTTAAGGGGTACAAATTGCAAAAACCAGTCTCGTTGACCACCCAAAACCGGACACGCTGACCACTATACAATTATGAGATTTATTTTTAAATTGAATAATAGAAAGCACTGTTCTTTAGCTACTTAAAAATGGGAGAACGCAGGAAGAGGTGGTCAAGCAAAATCGGCGGAAGTAGTTAATTTACTCCGGTATCAGGTGGTCAGTTTGACCGGTATTTGCAACTATACCCCTTATTATTCGTTTGTACTCGTTTGTACACGCTTATTCCTATAACTTCAATTATGCAACCTATTTTTCCTCTAAATCCTTCACAAATTACGATTTATTCAGAGGATTTCAAATTTTCAGTTTTTGTTTTCGGCGTAGATCAAATGAAGGCAGGCAACTCAGTAAACATTCTTAAAGTCATCGCATATGAGAGAAAGAAGATCATTCGAAGTCTGGTCCTCTTCTGAAAAAAAGCTCCCCGGGGGAGCTCTTTTAAACTTCTATTTGGGACTTGGGCCGGGAGGATGCCCTTGACCATTATCCCCATCATCAGGATCGGGAGGCCGGTTTGCAAAGAACTTCAGATATTCCATAACGGCATTTGTATTAATTAGCCTACTCTATATAGCTTTTCGGCATCCGCTTTATGCAATATAATTTATTTTCATGATAAATTCCAGTTATATGGTTTAATTTTACGGGCTGTTCCTTTCCTATTTATCATCTAATATATGCTGCGGAACAAGAGTCTTATATCAGGTCAGATCATTATTTTATGTTTTATTGGCAGTAAGCTTCTTGCATTTGATCACTTGCTTTGTGAAGATGATTTTCAGGAGAGATTGATCACTCCCGAGCATATTCTTAATGACTTCTTGCCTGCTGATAATGAACAGAAAAAGAAATATCATATTTTGCTGAATACATTCTTTAAAGGGGACTCACTCTTTTTAAAGGGTGATATTTCCCTGGCAGAGAAGAATTATGATTTAGGGCTGACTATTGCCAATGATCTTGGTTTAACCTGGCACTCCATTATTATCAACTGTCGTATGGGATTCATGTATTACTGGACAGCTGATTTTAGTAAGGCTGATAAGCACTTCAACGAATCAAGACAATTGATTGCAGGGGCAAAGTCAATCAAAGATACGCTTGCCGTGCTGGAATCCTGTTTATTCAGTGTTATCAGAGATGAGACAAACATAGATTCCGTATTGGGATCACTTCAAATTCGTGATTTGTTTAATACGAAACCAGATTGCTTTTCAAATCAGAGGAAATGCAAATTTTATTTTCTGAAAGCTTTTCAGTATAAAGCAGAAACCAGGTATAATCTGTTTAGTGATGCAATAAATATTGCTGAAAGATCCCTTAAATCCTCTTTTTCTCATTCACAATTCTGGATATTTCTTATTCGGTTGCAACAAGCTGAGTTATACAATAAATATAACGATTTTAATCTTGCACTTGATTTTCTGAATGAACTTGAAATGAAGGTAAATAATAAGGAATTTCAAAGTTTTCAATATTTTGTTTATGCTGATCTTGGAGAAACCTATGGTAGGTTACACAAGTTTATACAGGCTCAGAAATACTATGAAAAAGCAGATAAATATGTTCAGGATGGTCATCATATTTTTATGGTTGCATACCATTTGCATAAGGGGGCTGTATATGAAAAGCTGAAATTATTCCAGAAAGCCTGGGCATCATATAAACTAGCCGAACAAATATATTGTAACCACAATATAAAGGATGAAAGACTTGCAAAAGTATTCTGGTATCTGTCCTCGATATCAAGGTCCTTAAAAAATGAAAATGCAGAACTGACCTACCTTGAAAAAGCAGAAGAAATATTGCAGAAACATCCTGATCCTTATTTGGAATTATATGTTATCAGCAGGTTAGGAATGCATTATTTTGTAAGAGAAAGGTATGATTTGGCCATATTTATTTTCAACCTTGTTCTGGATGATCTGGATAAAGTATTGCATGATGAAACGTATTTTAAGTCCAGGTATGCTTATTTTGTATTGTCCGAATATCCTTACCTTCTAAGAAAACGTGCCCATGCATTTTATTATATCTCAAAAAAAAATGATTACGAACTTGTACCCTTGCAGAATTCTTATCAAGATCTCAAAAATCTTCTGGCACTCAACCTTAAGTTGTATGATGAACTGACGTATGAACAATCAAAAAAAGCTTCGCTTTCCATAATTCGGGATACGTATAATGATATTATTAATGTAGGATATGAGTTGTACAGAAAAACAGACAATGATTCAATAGCACACGAACTTTTTTACTATGCTGAGAAAAGCAAAGCTCACATGCTTAATAGCTTTATATC
>JAFGQO010000016.1 GCA_016935615.1 Bacteroidales bacterium | reverse complement strand
GCTCTCAGAATCTCTTCGCTCATTCAGCTGACAGATTTTGAAAATTTTATATTCCGGTTATGAAATGGATGAAAAGACCATGATCAATAGGATACCTTTTCAAAAGGCACATCAACGATATCCGCATATTCATCCCCGGCTTCTTCCATATCCTCATCTTCTTCAGGATAATGCCATTTGATCAGTACGTCATACCCTTTTTCTTTCAGTTCCTCCAGAATCATCAGGATGTCAAGCAGCAATTTAGATGATGCGGTGTTAAAATAAGTAAGCTTGAAATTGAAAATGGTCTTATCTTTTGGATTTTCAGCATATTCTTTCAGCCAGTCCAACACCGGTTCATAAAATGTTGCCACATCTTCCGGTAATGAACGTCCGGAAATCTCCATAATTTCATTTTCAGCATCCAGAATAATTTTCGGGGTGTCTTCTGTACCTTGAATTTTGATTGTTTCCATGTTTTTTATGTGTATAAATTTTATTTTAATGAACACATGTAATTTGCAATGAACTTAATCATGATTTTTTTTAGAACCGGGCTTTTGAGCTCATCGAGGCTAATTTAAGCATGGTAACTACTTCGTGAGATTGCTTCGCTAGGTTCATACTCATTATATAAATTTAAATATCAGATCTTGAAATGGTTGATGTTAACAGAAAAAAAGAAGTGTCATTCGTGATCGGTAAAAAATGATATTCAAGTTCTCTGTTGGTTTTTCTTTTGATGTCGATAAATCCGAGACCCGCACCTCCCTTATCTGACAGCCTTCCTTCTTTCATCTGTCTTTTATAAAGTTCTTTAAGTTCTTCCTTGCCCATTGTGTTGATGCTCTCCAATAAATTGGTCAGGTATTCGATCTTGTTATTTTCAATAGCATTACCAGTTGTAACGCTGTATTCGTTCTCACCTTTGCTTACCATGAATATACCTCTTCCGGAAAACAAATAATCATTTGAAGTAAAATTATCAGCATGTTTGCTTATATTCTGCAGGCATTCCACCATAACATGAAATACCCTCCGCTGCACTGAATTGGGCTCAAGGTCTTTTGACATGTTTGATTCGGTAAGCGATGTAAAAGCTTTGGTAATCTGATGTGTTATTTCACCTTCATATACTAAGGTTATTTCGTGCGCTTTCATAGTTTTGTAAAATTCATAAACAAATTCAAGAAAGCCTTTCACATCTGGTTTATTGTCCATATGGCCTAAGTTTTTACGATATTATTAAAATTCAATTCCAATTAAAAGTACGTCATCAATTTGTTTTCCATCCCCTCTCCATTGTTCAAAATCATCGGAAAAAAGACGGCTATATTCTTCAATAGGAAAGTCTTTATGCTCCAATATCATTTCACGGATGCGTTTTGGTGAATATTTTTTGCTTTCAGGGCCTCCCAGCTGATCGGGTAAACCATCGGAAAAGAAGAAGATTTTATCTCCGCGGTTGTAATGAATTTTGTAATTTGTAAAGTTTTCTTCTTCCTTTTTTCTGTGCGGAATACCCCCGATGGCCTTGCGGTTGCCTTTGAATTCTGTAAGTTCCCCGTTACGCAACAGGTAAAGAGGTCTGTGTGCTCCTGCATAATGAATTTCTTTATCGTTATGGTTGATCTTGCAAAAAGCAATATCCATCCCATCACGTGCTTCTGCATCCTGATTTTCCTGTTTAAGGGTTTTGCGAACGCCGTGATGCAGCATATCACAAATTTCAGAGGCTGACAGATTCCGGTCGTGATCAACAATATTGTTTAGCAGAAAATGTCCTATAAATGAAAGCAATGCACCTGGCACACCATGTCCGGTGCAATCAACGGCTGCAATATATACATCGTTGCCATGGGAAAATATCCACGGAAAATCACCACTTACAACATCCTTTGGTTTATAGAAAATAAACGATTTTGGCAAAAGTTCACGTACGTGTCTGGTCTCTGGAAGTATGGAACTCTGGATGCGTTGTGCATAATTAATTGAATCTTCAATCTTTCTGTTTTTATCCTGTATTTCATGCTCAATCTGCTTGGCTTCAGTGATATCGTGACCTACAAACAGAATAGTTTCCAGTTCACTTTCGTTGAATTCCGGTATGGCGGCAAATTGCATGATCCTGTTGCTTTGTATGTTATCAATTACACCGGGGATGGTTAATTCGGCTGAAGTTTTACCGGGATTGGATTTAATGGTCTCAATGGTTTCTTTAAAGTAATAGCACAGACTTTCATTTAAATCTATTTCCTGCAATGTTTTATTTATCAATTCAGAAGGATCAATTCCGATGAAATTTTTTACAATCGGATTTGCATAGAAGAACTGTCCTACTGTACTCAGACGAATGATTAAATCGAGCGAATTCTCTGATAATGCCTGCATTTTGCTTTTCAGCCTTTCTTCACGCTCGGCTCTTTTGCGTTCGGTTATGTCGGTGGAATTTAGTATGATCCCGCTTATGGCAGCGTCATGAAGCAGATTTCTTCCTGTGGTCTCCAGAAATATCTTCTGTCCGTTCTTTTTCATATATGTGTACTGTATGGTAACGGGATTATCAGGATTTTCCAGTAGTTCTTCGAACATGTTGCGCATGCTGTTTTCCCCTTTTCTTGTCAGTCGGTCAAGATCTTTGCCACGCATCATTTCCTCGGGAGAAAATCCCAGTATATTGATCACGGAGGGGCTCACGTACATCATAGACATGTTCTCTTTGTATATGGCTATGATCTCTGAAGCATTTTCAAGCAATGAATATTGTCTTTTCTGAGCATTTTCAACTTCAAGGATTTTGCTTTCAAGCTGCTCATTTGTTTTTTGCAGTTCTTCCTGAGTAGCTCTCATTTCTTCAGCATTCTGGCGCAATTCCTCTTCATTCTCCTGTAATTCAAGTGTCATTTGCTGAGATTCCCCAAGCAACTTCTCGGTTTGCTGAGTAATCTTAAGGTTGAAAATGGTGCGGGCGATGATTTCACCGAGTTCGTTCAGGAACTGTATGGTCAGATCCGGAATCTGATCTTCAAGGGATGCAAATTCCATGACGCCCTGGAGTTTTTCATCTGTGATCAACGGGATCAAAAGCAAACTTTGAGGCTTTTGTTGTCCCAGGATGCCCGAAGTGATTGTGAAATAATCATCCGGAATTTCTGTCCGGTATATATAATCCATTTCATAAGCACATTCACCGATCAGGCCATGACCTGCACGAATTTCCTGAGATATATGTTTGGTTCTTTTATATGCATAGGTTGCAATGTTTGTCAGCGTTTTATTGTCTTCGTTATAAATATACATAGCTCCCTGAACTGCTTTGATGTAATTTACAAGATCCCGGATGATATCTCTGGAAAGTTCATCAATTTTATTGTGTATGCGCAGCAAATGGGATATATTGTTTTTGCCTGCTGCAATCCAGATCTGGTCTGACTCCTTCCTGGAGTTTTCAAGCAGGTTTTCCCGCATATGCAAAAGCGATTTAGCCAGTATATCATGATCTCTCTCAACATTGAGGATTGCCTGGTAATTACCCTGGCCGATCTGTTGTGCAAAATCAGCCATGGCGTTTATGCGTTCTTCCAGTTCGGTAAATTTCGAATCGGACAAGGTTTTTTCCCTGTTAATTCGTTTTTCAAAAACATAAACAACAATGATATAAAAAACAGGCAGGGAATCGAATATCCACAATAGCGGATTGTTATGGTGTATCTGGCCGATGCCATGTAAGGTGATCGGGGTTCTGGTATGGATGAATTCAAAGATCCAGGTAACCAAAAAAAAGGTTAAGCCTGCAGCAAAAGCCAGCAGTATAGCATTGGAATTCAATACTTTTGGGATAATTCGATGCAGTCTGATCCGGTTCATCAATTACTTAAATAATTATGCAATAATTTACCCGCCTCTTTGGATATATTGTGTAATATTTTTTCTGTCGTTTCGTCAGGTTTTTTAAAAGACCCGACTTCAATGAGTGCGATACTTTGATTTTTATATACGATGGGTATGAATAAAAGATGTTTGGGTTTTGAATTACCCAAACCCGATGTAGCATCAAAGTAATTTTCGGGAATGTCATTGATCCTTATCATTGTCTTGCTTTCTGTTGCCTGACCTGCGATACCGTTACCACTGACAAAAGATTCCGGATTTTTGCCCGGTAAGGCAAAAGTTCCTGCAGGAGAGAATTTTTTATTTTTCCCGTTTCGGACATAGATGATACCCTGGACAAAATCCAATTTTTTTGATATTTTTCTGAGCAGCAGATCACTAAACTCTGAAGCTGATTTAGAATCAATACCCGTCATGAGTTCTTTTGCCTTCCCTTCAATTTTTTTCTCATCTTTTGATTCTTCTGATTCAAAAACATCCTGCTCATTTTTATTTTGATCAATCAGCAATGTTTTTTCATTTTCCAGGACGGATTGAACGTGAAGATCAAATTGTTCCGGGTCTGTTATTTTGTATAACATCAGAAACATGATTACGCCACTGCCAAATAATAATATTATGAAAAACACGATCCAGCCTTCATGATGTGTTTCATTTGCAAGGAGAAAATTCCAGAGTACTACCAGAGACAGCAAAAATGAAACGATCATTGCAATCAACATAATAATACCCAGTTTTCTGTATTTAAACAAATTAAACATTGCTTAATTGATTTGTAACAACAAGTTTATGATCTGGTTAGTGGTATATACGAAATCCGCCTTTGTAAGTTGCAAAGCCGACTGAGTCATTGTTTTTACTTCACATTCCTCGGGGTCCTGTACAATGGTCATTCCTCCGTTGTCGTGCACTTTTTTAAGTCCGAAGGCGCCGTCTTTATTGGCTCCTGATAATATAATGCCGATGAGTTTCTCACGATAAGCATTTGCTGCAGTGATGAAAGATAAATCAATCGATGGCCTGGAATGATTGACCGTATCTTCTGTGGATAAAGCAATCCTGTATGCAAGATCAACATACATATGATAATTGGCAGGTGCAAGATAAGCCTTACCTGGCTTAAGTAGTTCTTTATCAAATGGTTCAAGGACTGGAATTCGGGATTTAAGCAACAATGCTTCCACAAAACCGGAACGAACATGCTTCAGTCTGTGGAAACACAACAGCAAGGGTACAGGGAAATAAACCGGTAAGGCACTCAGAATTTTGGTTACAACCTGAAAACTGCCTGCGGATCCACCTATAATCACTGCTTTATAATTCATTTCTTTAACTGATTAGCTTTTTCTTATAGACACTTTCTGCTTTATTGATGATCTCAAAACCCTGAAATGTACTGACTTCTTTAATTCCCAAAATCAAATGTCCGCTGGCTGAAAGTGAACGGTGTAACAATTGTAATATTTTTTCCTGCAAACTTGGATTATAATATATCAGGCTGTTCCT
>JAFGQO010000128.1 GCA_016935615.1 Bacteroidales bacterium | reverse complement strand
TCCGACTTCTTTCATATTAAATCCGCTACCGAGATGATACTTTCCAGGATCGGATTAAAACCTGATGAGTTGGTTTACGGCGAGAGTGACAAGAAGTATTTTGCTGAGTCAATAACATACCATGTTAATGATCATCTGGCCGCAGAAACCGGAAGGATATCAAAAAGTTACCTTTCAAAACTCGATATTAATCGGGATATTTATTACAGCCATATTGACTGGGATCTTATGCTGAAATTAATCGGGAAGAATACAATATCATACACTGAACTTCCAAAATTCCCTTTTGTGCGCCGGGATCTTGCACTTCTACTTGACAAAGAAATAAAATTCAGGCAGATAAGAGATATTGCTTTCAATACTGAAACAAATGTTCTTCAGGAAATAGGTCTCTTCGATGTATATGAGAGCGAAAGTCTTGGGAAAAATAAAAAATCCTATGCAATCAGTTTTATTCTGAGAGATGATCTGAAGACACTGAGCGAAAAGTCTATCGACAGGGTTATGAATAACCTGATAAGAGCTTTTGAGAAAGAGGCAGGTGCCAGAATACGATAAAACTTAAAATCCTTTACTTCTGATCTGTTTGGATCAATGAGCAGTTATTTGAATTTAAAAAGTATCGGTAATTACCTCTCGCTGGTAAAATTCAGTCATACCGTGTTTGCATTGCCCTTTGCACTTATAGGTTTTGCCATTGCTGTAGCAGATAGTAATTATTCCTTCAGTCTCAGATTGCTTTTATTGATCATTCTTTGCATGATATTTGCACGTAATGCTGCTATGGGATTTAACAGGCTTGCCGACAGAAGGATTGATGCGCTTAATCCCAGGACGCGTAACCGGGAGATCCCCTCAGGCAAGATTGATCCAAAATCGGCTGCCATCTTTGTGATAATAAATTCCGTTCTCTTTATTCTGACAACAGTATTCATAAACCGTCTTACACTTATTTTATCTCCGGTAGCATTGCTGATAATTCTTGGTTACAGCTATGCAAAAAGGGTAACACCCCTTTGTCATTTAATCCTGGGAGCAGGGCTGGGTCTTGCACCTGTGGCAGCTTATATCTCCGTAATCGGATCATTTGATATTTTGCCGTTGATCTACTCCTTTATCGTTTTAACCTGGGTCAGCGGCTTTGATATTATCTATTCGCTGCAAGACGATGATTTTGACAGGAATAATTTTCTTTACAGCCTGCCTTCTGTAGCAGGAAGAAATAAAGCACTTTTTATTTCAGCAATTCTTCATTCAACAACATTTATTCTGATCATTATTGCAGGAATTACAAGTAATGGCGGCTTCTTATACTGGACAGGGGCCGGCATTTTCAGTTTATTGCTTTTATATCAGCATATTATTGTCAAACATGACGACCTCGGTAAAGTCAATATAGCTTTTGATACAACCAACAGCATTGCCAGTTTAATTTTTTCCCTGCTTGTTATAGCAGACTTGGCCATACAGGCTGGTTGAAGCCTGAAAGTAAACAAAAAAATATCCCCGTATCTAAATTTAATTCAATAGCCGGATGTAAATCATATGTTTTTAATAATTAATTTCGACTATGTTTGTGTTTAAAACATTTGATCTTCATATCAGTTTCTTGTTCCCCGGTATGATTAATGGAATTAACTAAAACAACTGTTATGGGCGATATAGTAATTAAGGAAGTACTCACAAAGCATGAATTGCGTGAGTTTATCTATTTGCCTTCAAAAATCCATAAAAATGATCCGGACTGGCTGCCGCCATTATATATGGATGAATGGGTTTTGTTCAATAAGAAGAAGAACAGGTCTTATAAATATGCAGATGCTGTATTATACCTCGCATACAGGAATAAAAAACCCGCAGGCAGAATTATGGGATTAATCAACAAAAGATATAATTCTCTGAAAGATGAAAAACATGCGCGCCTCTGCTTCATGGACACCTATGAAGATCAGGAAGTTGTGCATGCACTCCTGATAAAAACCGAGGAATGGGCACGGGAAAATGGTATGGTGAAAATTGTTGGCCCTCTGGGATTTTCAGATAAGGATCCTCAGGGCTTTCAGATTGAAGGATTTGAACATCCCAGGCTTTTTACAGCAGCAACTAATTCACCTTATCTGCCCCGGATGGTTGAAAATGAAGGTTATATAAAAGAAGTTGATCTGGTAAATTACTTAGTGCCCATACCAAATGAACTGCCTCCTTTGTATAACAGAGCTTTCAACAGAATAACCGGTACACGTGAATTTAAGTTAATAGAATTCAAATCGAAAAAGGAAATTAAGCCTTATATTATACCGGTACTGGAACTAATGAATGACACATTCATGGATATTTATGGATTTGTACCGTTGAATGATCAGGAAAAAAGAGATCTGGCAAAACGATACCTCCCCATTCTTGATCCTAAATTCATCAAACTTGTTGAGGTTGAAGGAATACTAATAGGATTTATAATTGGCATGCCTGACCTTACAAAGGGAATTATTGCAATAAAGGGGAAGCTTTTGCCTTTTGGTATATTCAAAATATTCAAAGAGATGAAGAAAACAAGAAAACTGATGCTTATGCTTGGGGGGATAAAAGATATCTACAGAGGAAATGGTATTGATATTCTCATGGGCATTTCAATGCTAAACTCCGCCAGAAACAGCAATATGGAAGTTATTGACAGTCACCTTATACTTGAAACAAATACAAGAATGAGAGCAGAATGTGAAAGGCTTAACGGAAAAATAATCAAGAGATTCAGGATCTATCAGAAAGGCCTGTTATAATACATTTAAAACCTGAATACAAAAGAGAAGCCCAATAATTCTTTAAATTGTATCCTGGGAGTTTTCTTCTGCTGCCCTTCATTGTCAAGTACCGGCTGCTTATCCTTATCAAGAACAACAGTCTTGGTATCATCATCAAAAATAAAATGAGTATTCAACCTGACATCAGTAAACCAGTTAAGATTCATGACAAAGATCATTTCCCAGTCGATGTCAATATTCTGGGGATTATTGATATAATTGGTAAATAACTGTAATCGGTTAGTAATTGATATATTTTTTAAAGGCTTCATAATATTTGATATCATAAAACTGACACCAGGTTCATGTTTGGACCTTCTATTATCCGGAATGCCGTATTTTGTCTGATCAATCAAAGCCGTATCGGGCACAAATGTACTTTTGTATGAAAGCGGTGAAAAATTTATCGAAGTATATTTGTCCGGTTTGTAATCAAGTCCAAAACCAAGAGTCAGTGTAGCCGGATTAAAAAGCTTTGAAACCGGTATTGAATCATTCGGATAATTATATCCTTTGGCAATCTGGGTTTTAAACAGCATTATTCCGCTGAAATCAAATCTGCCGAAGGCCTTATGGTTAAGTTTTGAATTTGTTTCGAGAAGATCGAGGTTTTTTCTCAGTTCATTTGATCCGGAAGCTATAAGCCCGTATTTAAGCCTTACAAAATGGTTTGATGAAAGCAGCAGCCTTTTATTGTCATAATCTGCATACCAGGTTATATCCATTGCTGTTGAAATGTTACTCTCTCCTCCCTTCACCCAGTTTGAAAGCAATCCCTGATTAAGCACAAAAGAAGCTTCCGTCCTGTATTTCCAGTAAACTGATCTCGTAACTATCTTTTGAATATCAAGTAAAGTCGATTTGTCAACTGATTCGACATTTACCCTTGCACTTGAAATATTTCCCTGCATCATGGGTCTGCGAAAAGCCACCCCTTGTTCCAAATACAATCCAAGAGTATTTCTGTCAGTGCTCCCAATCCATACAGTAACAGAATCATTAAGATCATTCTTTAGCCAGTATCGTACCATCCTGTCAGATTTGGAATTAATCCAGACAGGAGTCTTTTTCCC
>JAFGQO010000015.1 GCA_016935615.1 Bacteroidales bacterium | reverse complement strand
TTATGGATTAAGAGAGAGCCAAGAAATTTTATTCAAATATATACATATTTTCTTTTTTACTTCTTTCGTTCTATGTGCTATATGAATCATTCTATGTTACTCCCTGATTTTGTGTTATTTAATAATTAAAAAAACCAAGAACATTGCTTATGTATTTTTTCAGCTCTTTCCTGTTCACAATTGCATCAATGAACCCGTGATCACGCAAATATTCTGAGGTTTGAAAACCATCAGGCAATTTTTCCCCAATGGTCTGTTCAATGACTCGTCTGCCGGCAAAAGCTATTAATGCCCCCGGTTCAGCTACATTAATATCTCCCATCATGGCAAAACTTGCCGATACCCCTCCTGATGTAGGGTTGGTTAAGACAGAGATATAAGGTATCTTCTTTTTGTTTAACCGCGAAATCCCTGCACAGGTTTTAGCCATTTGCATTAAGGAGAGCGTGCCTTCCTGCATTCGCGCGCCACCCGATGCTGAAAATATTATATAGGGTAAATTATGATCGTAAGCATAATTTGCAGCCCGAAGTATTTTTTCGCCGGTGCCACTTCCTAAACTGCCTCCCATAAATCTGAAATCCATGACCGCTAATACGATATGAATGCTATTAATGTTACCATGACCTGTAATAACTGACTCCGAAATACCTGTTTTTTTGCTTGTAGCATGGATATTATCCTTATAACTTCCTTTTAAATCAACAAATTTCAGGGAATCAAGAGGAACAATGTTTGAGAAGAGTTCTTTGAATGTATCTTTATCAATAATTTGTTCAATTCTTTCGTGTGCCGTCAGACTTCCATGATAATTGCACTTTGGACAAACATTCATATTTTTTGTCCATTCTTTATAATAAATATGTGAGTTACAATGTTTGCACTTAACCCAAAGATGTTTTTTGACAGTTATTTTTTTTGTAGTAGTACTATTAAACCAAGTCATTTCTTTATTCTCCAATGATTTTATTTTAAAATACACTATAAAAAAAATAAAACCTGAACCTCAAGTTTTAATGTCGCAAAAAATTGAACCGCGAAAAATAGCGAATTTTACCATATAAGCCAAAATTATTTAAGAATTTCATAATACTATCTTAAACATAAATAGCAAAGTAGTTAGTAAACAATAAGTTATGATTAACAAACTAACGTTTCCCCTATATATAGATAAAGCCAAATGATCAGATAAACAATATATTAACATGAGAGTTATGGTCAAAATAACCATATCATTTTAATTGTATCATCCTCATTCTGAAATCTTTATGTTCATCATGCATTTTTGTTTTATTTGACGAATTTGCATGTCATTTTGGCAAAACATGGTATGAACTGTTCACAAAGCAGGTATTCAGGATTACAATTGAGGCAAGTTCATAATATAACTTGCAATAGATCAATTGTTTAAGATGAGTATTTTAGTGTATCAGGAACAATACAGATAAAAATTTGAAAATCAAATGATTTAATCTGATCTTTATATCGAACTCACGTTAAATAGTATCTCATGAAAACACATTGTCTTACCTTGATGATCGCATTTCTTTTTTCACTTTTACCGCAAATTCTAATTGCTCAGAAAACCCCGGATAAATGGATGATAGCCATTGGCAATAACAACCTGGAAGAAGTGAAAAAAATACTGGATGAAGGTGCTGATCCTGATGAATATACCATGATTGGTGCTACGCCTCTTGTGCACGCTGTCTGGAATGAAAACCTTGATATTGTTAAACTGCTGATTGAAAACGGAGCCGATGTGAATCTGAAAACCGAAAGGTCTGAATTTGCCCTTATCGCTGCTGCCGGTATGGGAAACAAGGAAATTCTTGATTATCTTATACAACAGGAAGCAGATCTAAACAGCCAGGACAAAGAAGGCAAAACAGCTTTGATGACTGCCATTTACTCAGGTCATCCCGTATTGACAAGACTTTTAATTGATGCAGGTGCAGATGTCAATCTGAAAGCAGATCTTGATTGGACTGCCCTGCTATTTGCCTCTATGCGCGGTGATATTGAAAGTGTTAAAAATTTGATTGCTGCCGGAGCTGATATAAATGCCAGAACAACAGACGGTGAAACAGCACTGGAAAGAGCGAATGTGCTGGAACGGGAAGAGATCGCTAAGATACTAAAAGCAGCAGGAGCAAGATAACTTATACAGTGAGAAGAAGCAATTAATATATTGTAATCAATGCATGATTGCCCCAAATGATCGTTTTTCTGTTATCAACTTCTTTTTCATAAAAAATTTTCAAGATAAAATCCGAATCTAACACTATCTGCTTTGTTTTTAATGATATACCAATAACGCGTTGTGCTTCAGTGCCTCATTGTATATCGGTCCCCGGGAAATGAAGGTCATTCCCACCCCACTGCCTCTTGCAGCCAGTAATCTGCTGCCGGAATGCACACCCAGAATATCCATCAAATCATCGGAAAGATAAAAGCTTTTGTCGTCCAGCAAATTTGTCCAGCTAATGAATCGTTCCCCTGCTCTTACAATTTTCTGTCTTTTTATTGTAAACTCATCCGATTCCTTTATATATCCGATCAAACTTATGATCCGATCGCCAAATTTTGAATTAGCGACGGAACAGGGTGTATTTATGCTGAAACCGCCTGAAGTCTCACTGCCAGATAGTATAATGATCTTATCAGTATGACCAAAAGAATATTCATCGTAAGCTTCGTCGGGTATTCTCACTTTCAACTCATCGGTTATGACTGACCATCCGAAAACATGCTTTCCTCCTTTAACCAATTGGGGCATTTGTATTATTCGCTTATAATTAAGATATGAGGCTAATATAAGACAATTTTAAAAATGCGATTGCCTTTCGAATATATCAAACCAATAGGACACATCAGGGCAGTGAGATAACTCTTACTCCTCCCAATCGTCATAAATAATGCGTCTGTAAACGGATATATAAACCTTCTCTGCTATTCTATGGCAATTTCTTTTACATAAGTAAACCTTGCTTTTACCCAACCTTTGTAAAAATCGGGATTCGATTCTCCTTCCTTTTCTGATTCCAGTTCAATCCTCAGTTCCTGTGCTATGTTTTCACCCAGATCATTGGCAAAGAGAGAGGGTGGAAATTTATAGGTATTCGATGCTGTAACATCAATCCATCCCGAAGCTGTTTTTCCTTCTGTATTTGCCCCTTCCATAAAAGTTATGTGCCAGTATAACTGGGTAACATAATCGGTAACCGGTTGGTTCCACGATATGGTAAGTGAATCCTCAGTAGTATATACCCATACATCAGGTGCTTCCAGCAATTGCAAATAATCATCATCAACGAAAACGCTGCCGGGATATTGTTCTCCGTCAGCCAGCTCAACAACAAATGTATACAGGGTATTATCGGTTACATCAAGGTATTCTTCCGGCATAAAATAATAAGGACCCAGCAAATCGGAATAACAGTTCATTTCAATATCATTGCATAAGACCCTGCCCTTTTTGAGTTCAACACTATGGTCGGTTTTGTCTTTGATCCTCAAACTAATGATATGGTTTTCAACCACGGTTGAGTCAAGATTTGTATACTTGCCAACCGTTCCGAATACTTTTAAAATTGAAGGGTCATCTATTTCAACATCTGACAGAGCAGATTCTCTGCATGCACTTAATAATAATAAAAGTGCTGCCGGTAAAAAAAATAATTTTGATTTCATAATGTATGATTTGATTGATAATAAATATTGTATTTATAACGCGATTATACAATTTAACATAATATACTGACATTTATTATGATAAATATCAAAAATATTGGAAATTTATATTATATCAGCGATAAAAAGTAAATATAGCAGCTACATTCCAATAATCATATCATTTGTTGATCACACTATTTGTATTTGGCAGGCATTGGGTTATTTTTCAATTGTCTGATATTTCGACAGGAATATATATTTCACTTTCAGATTTTTCGTTGTACGGGCCCAGACACTTTTCACCGTAATATTCAAAATTAAAAGGCTTAGTCAGTCGATAATCCGTTTCAGGCAAAAACTGGTTGTAAATAAATCGGTAAGTATAGCCTACTTTATTAGCCAGTCCTTTATGAATAAATCTAAGGTAGTGACCTTTGGGTAATAGCTTAATAACAAATTGAGGATCAACACCTTTCATGGTTGTCACTTCCATCCCGAGATAAAAATACAATCCATTAAGATCCTGAGTTTCAGACCAGAATTGCACCTGGTAAAAACGCTCCGGCAATACTTTATTTTTTATTGAAGGGACTTCACTCATAAACTGACCCCATTCCTTTGACAGGTCGTTTATTTCATTGTCATTACTGATGAAAAAGGAAATACCTGCCAAAATCCTTTCTTCAAGTTCAAGCAGAACGGGTGGCTGATTCCTGATTTTTCCCGATTGATAAATATAATCTTCAGTAATGGCATGAGTTAACGGAAGAGAGGTGAATGGATACTTTTTCCTGAGTTGTGAAGGATTGATACCCAGATATTTATTAAATGCCCTTGTAAAACCCTCATGACTGCTGAACTGATAACTATATGCAATATCTGCTATTTTGTTTTCTGTATTCTGAAGTTCATAGGCAGCTTCGGTCAATCTGCGCTGCAATAAATATTTGTTTGGGGATATGCCCGTTATATTCTGAAAAAGTCTAATAAAATGATACAACGAGTAGCAACCTTCCCTGGCAATATCCATCACCCCTATATCCGATTTCAGGTTCTTTTCAATAAAACCTATGGTTTTGATTATTGACTCTTTATTTGTCATACAGGATAGGAATGATGGATATAACAAACAGGTTTATAACTGTCTTGCAATGTATTAAAAATTGAATACATTTTGCCAGTCGAAATTCACCGAATCTTCATACCATTCAGGCCAGGATCTGCCCCATTCAGGTACACTGCATTCTTTAACTCTTTCTATAAAATGATACGGTTTTATATCCAAAACCGGTGTGCCGTCTTCCGCATCCAGATAGGGCGTTCGAATAATACCCTTATCGAGATCAATCTCCTGTACATATATGATGGTAATTAATATCGGGTTAGGTCTTATCTGAGAACGGGTAGCAAAAATACCAATTTTGTCAGGTCCTTTTTTATAAGGTTTCTCAGAGATCAATACAGAACGATATTCCCGGGTATCAAACAGGTTTCCCCACCAGACTATCTGAAGATGCGTAAATCCGTTAATGTTTTTCAATCCCGGACGATATTTTTCATTCAATTCAATGAAAAATTCATGATCCTGAACTCGTATAATACCTATGGTATTCAAATGAATGTTGTTTTCCATTGCTTCTAAATTTATGATTATTAATGCATAATTTTGGTGCCGGCAACAGAATTCAAAAATACAACACGATCGTAATCAGGACTTGACAGATCTTGCGAAATGAATACGCGGCATTTGATTTTTTTTGCGAAATAACAACACGAGGTTGTCTCAAAAGTTGAAAATTAGCCACCAAGACACTAAATTCACGAAATACTCACAAAGTTATATATAATTAAATATCAGGGTTTTGTGAGTTCTTTGAATCTTCGGGACTTCGTGGCTATCTTAAAATATTTACCCTTTGAGACAACCGCCTCCCGAGTAAAAAGAATCATTTGAATTGAACCGTCATTTTTTAAGAATATTCATTTCGTTCCATGTAATGTTCTCCTCGCTGCATATCTGCTCTTTCATTTTCTTTTCCGGATCAAAAACACATTCAGCAGGAATAGGTTTTCCCTTTTCCGAACTTATCTTATTTACAAAGAACAGCTGGCCGGCTTCAATATGAGAATGCTCATCTTTCTTAAACACATGTCTTTTTGTAATATATACGCTTATATCCCAGTGAAAATCTTTTGGATAATAACTCCCGTTATATTGCTCATATTTCATTGTCCTGTTAAATACCGGATTTTTTACTCCCAGTCCCAACGCCAGCAAAATGGGCCGGACAGCAACAGGTACAATGGCCATTCCTGTGCTTTCAATAGATACAATGGCATAATTGTCAGGATCCAGTAATATCACTCCTGCTTCTTTAAAATTGTCAATTGCCCTTTTGGCTTCAAAATGTATCGCCATTAACTTCTTCCCCTGGTAAAACCGGCTTTCCCCAAACATGTAGGTGAATCGTTTGAAATTCGTACTGTCCAGAAATGCATCCCTGTTGTTTCTGATATTGAAATCAAGCAACATCTCAGGTCCTCCGAAACTGACAAAAACATCCTCTTCAGAATTATCCGGATCACTATTTTCTCTTTTTTTCTCAGCCTTTCTTGCTTCCTTTCTCTTTCTTTTTTCTCTCCATTCTTTCATAAAAGCAAACTCATGCGTTTCTTCCGGCTCACGATACAACACCAACTGATGCTGATTTTTTACCGAATCAGTGTATTCCGGATAATAGCTCTTAAAAATTGCTTCACATGCTGAAATGTATAACCCGTTCTCTTTCACTTCTTCATTGAAACAGGCGATGGTCATGAAAGAACTTCCGGCATAATTCTCATCCAGTCTGGCAACGGCTCTTTTAATGTATTCCTGTGGCGACAGAGGGTACACATAAAGCTCATCAATAGCAATAGCTACGGGTTGTAATTTCAGTGCCATATCATTTCGTATTGTTCCGACCGGGATTTCTATTGACTTATATCCCACATAAGCTACAACCAGGGTATCGTCAATTGTGCTTTGAGGCATATAGAAATTAAATTCTCCTGCCTCATTGCTTATTGTTCCAATGGAATAATTCTTCAGTCTAAGCGAAGCATAAGGCAATCTTTCTTTTGTCTCCCGGTCAGTAATTGCACCCCTGATCAGCAGGGAGGATTGAGCCTGTAATATAAATCCGCGCTGAACAGGAAGAAACAAGGTCATGAAAAACAATAACGAGTATTTTACTATTGACATAATCATTGAATTTAAGCAGCAAGGTATTATGATCTTATAATTTGATCTTTCAGATCAAACCACAGGCACTTTACCGGCGGTTGCAAAATAATGAATTTAATAGCTAAAAAAATTGCTTTCAGAAAGCATTTAGGGATTATTAACAAAATCTGTGCAATGAATTGTTGTTATTAGAAATAATTAACAATTCATCCAAACAGATTGTTGCAGGATTAGGATAGATTTGTACTTCATGAAAAAGCAATGCTATATCTTGATTTGCATATTGCTTCAATTCAGAATTCTGTCGTTTGGGCAATACAGGCACAGTTACCTGCAACTGGGGAAAATGGAACTTTGGCAGGAAAATTATGTTGATGCCATTAACTTTTTCAGTTATTATATCAAGGAACATTCAAACATTTATGAGGGCTTTTATTTGCGCGGCCTGGCAAAATATTATCTTACTGATCTGACAGGCGCTGAAATTGATCTTACCAAAGCAATTTACCTTCTGCCCGAGTTTCCCAGGCTATATCTTATCCGTGGTGTCATCCGTTCAGAGAACTTTAAATTGCCCCAGGCGCTTGATGACTTTGATCAGGCAATCCTGATGGATTCAATGTATACAGACGCATATTTTTACAGGTCGCTCAGCCACCTGGTCCTGCGTGAATACGAATTGGCCCTCGATGATGTAAATCAAGTAGTCCTGCTGGATGTAAAATATCCCAATGCATTTATTCTCCGCGGTGTTATTTATTCACAGCTTCAGGACTATGATAAAGCCGTTCTGGATTTTACAGAATGCCTCACACGCAATCCGGAAAATGGCCGGGCGTTTGTTGAAAGAGGTTCAGCCTATGCCCGTCTGAGAGAAGCAAATTTTGCCATGGCAGATTTTGATGCTGCTCTGGATCTTGACTCTTTAAATGCTTATGCCTATTTTCAGCGTGGTATCACAAAAATGGAAATAATGGATTTTGAAGGAGCTTTGGCTGACCTGAATCGTGTAATTGAAATCTCACCCGAAAATGAACTGGCCTATTTTAACCGGGCAATTATCAATTCAAACAAAAGTTTGGATGGTGAAGCCATTGAGGATTTTCTTCATATACTGAATCAAAATCCTGACAACATGCTGGTCTATTACAATATGGGTATTGTATTTATGAGGCTGGGGCATTATGATCAGGCCGATCAGTCTTTTAGTGCAGCAATTGACCTATTTCCCGATTATGCTGATGCATATTATCAAAGGGCACTTGTCAGAAAAGAAATTGGTGATATTGATAAGGCAAAACAGGATCTGCTGTTTTACGAGAAACTTAATGAAATCAACAGGAACAAAGACGACAGTACAAAACTTGAAGAAGGTTTGGAAATTCTTCGTTTGTCGCACCTTTCAAACGATTTTATCAGAGAGGACGAAAAGAAAAACAAGGCACAATACATTGAAACAGAAATTGAACTGCAACCGATCTTCAAAGCTATTGTTGACTCCTCCTTTTTCCTGCAAAAAGACAGAAACCAAGGGAAGTTCAAAATTGAATACAAGTTAAAAAGCAATAGCCTGCTATCTGCAGATCAAGGTTATAATAAGGAATTCATACAAAAACAGATTGACATGATTGGCAACCTCACATTCCCGGAAGAAGACAATATGAATTTATACATCCGGCGAGGCCTGCTTCATGATATGTCAGAAAATTACAACGAAGCCATAAGCGATCTTACCAAAGCCCTTTCGTACGACTCCCGAAATGTGTTCGTATTATTCAGCAGAGCAAATGCAAGAATAGGATCACTGGAAACCTTATTGAATGAGCAGAACTGGTCAAGCAGAATTTCTGAGCAATACGATTCACGCACATTAAGGGCATATTCCGAAATCCTTTATGATCTCCACAAAGTTCTGGAATTTGATCCTGATTTCCTTTACGCCCGTTACAATATAGGCTATACCAGGTTTTTAATGAAGGATTATTCAGGTGCCCTGGCTGAATTCACAGAGGTTACACTGAAAAAGAAAATTGCCGAAGCCCATTTTAACAAAGCATTGCTGCAGATATTCCTCGATCAGAAGGAAGAAGGCTGTATTGAACTGGGCATTGCCGGTGAACTGGGATTGAAAGAAGCCTACTCGATCATCAGAAAATTTTGCAACTAAATCCTGCTGAGAATAATGATACTCACCAAATGCTTTTTCCTTACATTACCTAAAACTGAATTCCAAGGCATACTTCCAGCATTCCACCGGGAATAATAAGCGGATCTTCCTCAAATACCGTAGTTGTGTCACTGGTGTAATACCATTCATTGACAAATATGGAAACAATACCAAGTTGCCCTCCGGTCCGGATAAAAATTCCTGAAGGAAATTCAAATTTATACCCCAGGCTGACATAGCTTCCAAGTTGCAGTGCTTCACCTCTCCATTCTTCTTCTCCATCCTTATCAAATAAGGTCCGTGTCTTTCCTATTTCTCCCAGGATACCAATATAAAAACCTCCGATTTGTGAAGGATTCAGATACTTGAAGCCTATACAGAATGCCATTCCCTCCAGGTCGTCAGGTTTGCCTTCTTCTTCTTCCAGTACAAGAGGCATAATAAGACCTTCCGATGAAAAACGAACATGATGGTCAATGACTATGCGCGAAATGATGGTCATTTCGACACCTATCTTAGGACCAAATTGAAGGAAACCTAACGGTTCGGCATACAGTCCGATCTTAAAAGGTTTGGTCAAAAATTTGTTTTCTGCCCTGCCGGATTCATAATCCTGTTTATGGAATACTTCTTCATCCGGGACAGAATAAATTCCGGAAGGCGAAAATGATGTACGCTGAATTGAAACAAAGTCTAATTCAGACCGGTTGGAACCGGTTCCGTTCTTTTCATTGGCAAATGCGATTTCCTGGGCATGTAAAGGATACACTATACACAATAGTGCAATGATAGCAGGGAAAAAATTGTTCATGGTATAAAATGAATTTGGGTAGATTGATATACATGTTCACTGTAGTGGTTGAAATACAATACCCGAATTTACACTATTTGCTGAAAAATATCAGTGTGCTGAAAAACAAAATACAATTCTTTCTCCTAAAAAGTCAGGTAACTTCTTTATACCATGGAAAACAGAAAAACAGATTTTTGTATAAACACTTAATCCATCCAGGGATATTGCACTCTGGTAACGCAATATGTTCCTTCCAGGCTGTCCGATAAATCCAGATCAAAATACAACTTCTCTTCATCTTCAACGTAGGGTTCAATAACTTTCATATAGTATTCTTTTGGAATTACTCCTTCCAGTTTGATGTCAAGATCGAACAGGCACAGACAATCACAAAGGCCGTCTTTTTCAAATTCCTCAATCACAATTGTATCTCCATCAACTGAGATAATGCAATACAGGCTGTCGGGACAACAATTAAACCCGGCATTCACATGTTTCACCAGAAGTTCTCCGGTGGTCGGATCCAATACATAATTAATGCAACTGACCGTTCCCGGTATATTGTTTTTCACATTGTCCGATTCAAAACTTTTGCAACCTGTATTGCTGATTAACCGGCCTGAAATTTCGGATGATGGCGGATCTTCCTCGTAATTGGTTTGTCCCCATGGATATTGCTTTCTGATTACACAGTACATATCTGCCTGGCTGGTTTCCAGATCGAGATAGAATTCCAGCTTTGGCTGGTCTCCGCAATAAGGTTCTTCAAAGGTTATACAATACTTTTTTGCTTCTATTCCATTCAATTCAATCGTCAGGTCGAAAAGACACTCACAGTAGCACTGAGGCATTTTTTCAAATTCCTGTATTACAATGGTATCGTTATTTAACGATACTTTACAATAGATGCTATCGGGACAACAATTGAACCCGGCATTTATGTGATGGATTGTAAGTTTATTGTTCAGGGCATCAAAATCGTAACTGACGCAACTTAATGTGTCCGGAATTTCAGAATCATTGGATGCCGATTTGAATTGTTTACACCCTGTATAATCAATTAGTTCACCTGTCAGTACCAGGGGGTCATCACCTGTTTGCTGTTCTTTCTTTTCTTCGCAGCTGTATGAAAAGAATAAAAGTATACCTGTTAATAGGATGGATAATAACTTTGCTTTCATAATGAATATTTTTTGTAATAAATAAGATGAAATTCAACCTGCAATGGTTGCTTTACTATATTGTTACTACAATTAAAGAAACCAAAAGTAACCTGATTTTAAAGAAAATAATTGATTGCTTCATAATCAGTTCTGTTTTTGTATATTTGTATCAGCACAGTACAGCACAGTATGATCAATAAAAATTCTACCGGCATTTCAATTCAGGTCAATTCGGGTGAAACCAAATTGCAGCAACTGATCAACGAATTGCTGCGAATGATCAATACCAGATACAAACAGGGAGATGTCCTTCCTTCTGTGAACGCATTGAACAAGGAATTAAGCATTTCACGCGATACTGTTTTTAAAGCATACCGCGAATTAAAAAGAAGAAAGATTGTTGATTCAACACCGGCAAAAGGATATTATGTAAACCGCGAATTAAAAAAAATACTTTTAATTCTTGATTTTTATAGTCCGTTCAAAGACATAGTGTATCGTGAGATTGAAAAAAAGCTTGATTCGACATATTCCATAGACCTTGTATTCCATCATTATAACAGGAAATTATTTGATTCGGTAATTCTTGAAAGTGCCGGGCGTTACAATGCATACATCGTGATGAATTTCGATACGAAAAAGCTTGAAATTTCCGATATTCTGGCAAAGATTGAGCCTTCAAAATTGCTCTTGCTCGATATTCCGGTTGTGAACTGGAAAGATCTCGACAAATCGAAATACAATTATGTATGGCAGGATTTTGATGAGGCCGTATTTGACTCATTAACAAAGATCAAAGACAGAATTAAACAATACCGGGTATTCCATATTGTGAATCCGGACAGGTTAAAACATCCTGACATAACCATTGAAGCTTTTCATCGTTTTTGCAGGAAACATAAGGTACAATGCAATACGATCGATTCTCCCGCAGACCTGAAGGCAATTGATGGCGACTGTTATTTTATACTTCGGCAAAGGGATCTTCATGCTATTCTTACTCAATGTTATGATAACAATCTGGAACCGGGAAAACATATTGGTATTCTGGCTTATAATGATTCTCCTCTATATGAATTTGTTTCCTGTGGCATCACGGTTATCTCCACCGATTTTAAAACAATGGGGGAAAAAGCAAGTCGGTTTATTATTGAAGGAAAAAGAATGAATGAAATCATACCAACAAAAATAATACTCAGAAATTCGTTATGAAAACCATAAACACCTATCCTAAAATTGGTATCAGGCCTGCAATTGATGGTCGTTTGGGAGGAGTAAGAGAATCCCTGGAAGATCAAACCATGAACATGGCAAGATCTGCTGCCGGTTTTATATCCTCAACCTTACGATATCCCGATGGCAGCAATGTGGAGTGTATTATTGCCGACCCGTGTATCGGAGGAGTTGCCGAAGCCACTGCCTGCGCAGATAAATTTAAACGCGAACATGTCGGAGTATCACTAACAGTTACCCCATGCTGGTGTTACGGCACCGAGACCATGGATATGGACCCTCATCTGCCAAAAGCGATCTGGGGATTCAACGGAACCGAAAGACCGGGAGCCGTTTATCTGGCCGCTGTTCTTGCCGCTCATAACCAGAAAGGATTGCCTGCATTTGGGATATACGGAAAAGATGTTCAGGATGCGAACAGTACCTCTATCCCGGAAGATGTAAAAGAAAAACTGATCAGATTTACAAAAGCCGGATTGGCCCTGGCGATAATGCATGGAAAGTCATACCTTTCCATGGGCTTGGTATCTATGGGCATAGCAGGATCCATTGTCGATGAGACGTTCTTCGGTGAATACCTGGGAATGCGCAACGAATACATTGACATGACTGAATTCCTTCGAAGAATTGATTTGGGTATCTTTGATAAGACAGAATATAAAAATGCCCTTCAATGGGTGAAAACAAACTGCAAGGAAGGAACTGACTACAATAAAACGCCAGTATCTCCAGGGCAAAAAGAAAAAGAATGGGAAACAGCAGTAAAAATGACCATCATTGCCCGTGACCTAATGATCGGGAATCCCAGGCTGAAAGAAATGGGATATGGTGAAGAGGCTCTCGGGCACAATGCGATATTATCCGGTTTCCAGGGACAGAGGCAATGGACCGATTACCGGCCTAACGGCGACTTTATGGAAGCGATCCTGTGTTCGTCGTTCGACTGGAACGGCCGCAGAAATCCAAACCTTATGGCAACCGAAAATGACTCTCTGAATGGTGTTGTTATGTTATTTGGATATTTATTGACAAATACCGCACAGATGTTCTCCGATATCAGGACCTATTGGAGCCCGCAAGCCATTGAACGTGTAACAGGTGAAAAACCCAAAGAAATGGCGGCAAACGGATTGATCCATCTGATCAATTCCGGTGCCTCGGCTCTTGATTTTTCCGGACAGCAGGAAATCGACGGGAAACCAGCCATAAAACCTTTTTGGGATATTACGGACGAAGAGATAAAAAAGTGCCTTCAGTCCACTTCCTGGTGCCCGGCAAACCGGGAATATTTCAGGGGTGGTGGCTTTTCTTCCGAATTTCTTACCAGGGGGGGTATGCCGATCACTATTTCACGCATCAACCTTGTGAAAGGATTAGGTCCTGTTCTTCAGATCGCAGAAGGTTATACGGTTGATCTTCCCGCAACAACAAACAAAATGCTTACGGAAAGAACAGATCCAGGCTGGCCCACAACCTGGTTTGCCCCACGCTTAACCGGCAAGGGAGCCTTTGCAGATGTTTACTCCGTAATGGCCAACTGGGGAGCCAATCATTGTGCATCATGCTTCGGACATGTGGGTGCTGATTTGATTACTCTTGCTTCCATGTTACGAATACCGGTGAATATGCACAACATTCCTGATGGCAAAATTTATCGGCCGTCAGCATGGAATATGCATGGTACGGAAACTGAAAGTGCTGATTTTCGGGCCTGTAAAACATACGGCCCACTATACCAATAAATTCATGAAGAAAAAGATCGTTTTGGTATTCGATTGTGGTGCAACCAATGTGAGAGCAATTGCAATAAAAGAGAACGGAGAAATTGCAGCCATGCATTCCCTGGCAAATGCAACCTGTCCGGATCCGTATTTTCCTTCGGGACTGATCTGGAATGTGGATGAAATATGGAAAAAGCTTTGCACCTGTACACATGCGGTATTAAAAAAGGTCGATCCGGAACATGTATCAGCCATTACAACTACTACATTTGGCGTGAACGGGGCACCGGTCGACAGAAACGGAAAATTGTTGTATCCTGTGATCTCCTGGCAATGTCAGCGCACTGTTCCCATAATGGATACCATTGATAAATATATTCCATTGCAGCGGCTTTATGAAATAAGCGGTGTAAACAAATACAGTTTCAATACAATAAATACTTTAGTGTGGCTCAAAGAAAATCAACCGCATTGTATTGACAACATGGAAGGCTTTTTGTTTATGCCTTCCCTGTTCATCCACAAGCTGACCGGACAACTGGTCAATGATGCTACCATGGCCGGAACCTCTATGCTGACGGATATGAAAACCCGTTCTTTTTCGGACGAAATTCTTGCAGCGATTGGTATTCCAAATCGATTTTTCAAAACAGAAGAAGCCGGTAAACTTGTCGGTGAACTCTTAAACAAACCGTCCTCTGAGTTAGGATTACGTTCCGGTATACCTGTAGTGGCAGGCGGACATGACACTCAACTGGCATTGATCGGATCAGGAGCAGAAGAAAATGAAGCGGTTTTAAGTTCAGGTACGTGGGAAATATTAATGACACGTACACGGAATGCTGACCTGAATAAAAACACATTTTCAGCAGGATTGACAAATGAACTTGATGCAGTCCCCGGATTGTATAATACAGGTATTCAATGGCTGGCTTCGGGAGTGCTGGAATGGATCAGGAAGATGTTCTACAACAAAGAATTGACATTGTCTCCTGAAAAAGTATACGAGCTGATGATCCGTGAAGCATCCGAAAAAAATGTAAGACATAGCCGCATCAAATTCAAACCTGACCTGAATATCAGAGAGGGTATTATTTCAGGCATAGGCATTCATACATCACGACAGGAAATCTACAGAGCCGCTTTGGAAGCCCTGGCTGAGAAAACAAAAGAAAGCCTTGAATTGCTGCAGCAAACAGGAAAGTTTAAAGCAGAATCGTTAATCGTTGCAGGAGGAGGTTCAAAAAACAAACTCTGGAACCAGATCAGAGCAAACAAACTGGGCATACCGGTAAAAGCTTTGAAACAAACAGAGACTACTGTCCTGGGAGCAGCTTTATTTGCGTATGTGACAATTGGTACTTTTCGATCAATTCAGAAAGCCGCAGACGCTATTTGCGGTAATTTTTATTATGTTTATCCTGAATAACAGACAAAAACTGAAAAACAAATGAAATTCCTAATACATAAGGTAAAATGAAAACAATATTTTCCAAACAGGATAAAATTGATGGGATACTGGAAGAGGTTAAGAATATAGCCGGTATCTTATGGGAAAGAGGATGGTCGGAAAAAAACGCAGGAAATATTTCTGTTTTATTACCTGACAGAATACAATTATCTGAACTATCAGGATCAGATGAATATAAACTAAAGAACTCCTTCCCTGCCCTGAAACAACAATGTTTTTATATGACAGCCACCGGCAAACGAATGCAGGATGTAGCCAAATCTCCCACAAGAAATGGATTGTTTGTTCAGTTGAACAAGTCCGGAGATGGATATCTGATCGTCAGGCAAACTTTCAATACTATTCAACCTACCTCAGAATTCCTGTCACATCTTGGAATTCACAACATGATTGCAGAACGGAGAACTGGCGAAACCGTAGTAATGCATACCCATGCCACGGAAATCATAGCATTGACCCAATATTCAAAAATTAAAAATTCAGAAGATCTGAACCGTATCCTATTGGGGATGCATCCCGAGACAATGGTCTTTATTCCAAAAGGTCTCGGATTGGTACCCTATATTTTACCGGGAACACAAGCCATTGCTGATGCTACTATCAATAGTTTTAAAGACCATGATATTGTTGTATGGAAAAAACACGGGATTTTTGCGATTGGCAAATCGCTTACCGATACGTTCGATCATATCGATATTGTATGCAAAGCTGCAAGGATCTGGTTCCAATGCAAATCGGCCGGATTTGAACCGGAAGGATTAAAAGACGATCAGTTGAACGAACTGAAGAAACTGGCTCAGAAATTTAATTCTTAATCTGAAAATATGAACTACTGCCTTACACTTGATCTCAATGATGATCCCAAACTTATAGAAGAATGTAAACAATGGCATTCTCCCGAAAGCATCCGGAAAGAAATACCCGAAGGGATCAGAACAACAGGAGTTCAGGAAATAGAAATATTCCTTTTGCATACAAGGCTGTTCATGAACGTTGAAACAAGCAATGGATCCCGCCGGGAGGAACTGGAAAAAATGCTGTCATCTCTTCCATCGCATAAGAAATGGGAACTTCTGATAGACAATTATCAAAAACGGCTTAAAAATACCGGCAATCATAGGAAATGGCAGAAAATGGAAAGAATATTTAAATTTACGGATTGTATTTAAGAATTATACCATGCACAGCAACAAACAAAAATTATTAGAATACAAAGGCCGGAGTTTTATCCTGCCATTTATTTTATTGACCACTCTCTTTTTCATGTGGGGACTGGCAAATAACATGACCGATACCTTGCTGGCTGCCTTTAAAAAGATAATGAGTATGAGTGATTTTCAAACCTCGTGGATACAGATCGCATTTTATGGCTCATATTTTTGTCTTGCACTTCCTGCGGCTGTTTTTATTAAACGATTTAACTATAAATCGGGTGTATTATTGGGATTGGGAATGTTCATCGTGGGGGCACTGTTATTTTATCCGGCCAGTAAAACCCAGATCTACGGACATTTTCTAACTGCCTTGTTTATACTGGCCGGAGGTCTCTCGATACTCGAAACAACAGCCAATCCTTACGTGATAGTTCTGGGTTCACCACAAAGCGGTACCCGGCGCTTAAATCTCGCACAGGCTTTCAATCCTTTTGGTTCGATTACCGGTGTTGCGCTGAGCAGGATCTTTATACTTCCTCACCTGAATCAGGCTTCAGTGGCAGAGCGGGCTTTAATGTCTGGCAAAGAACTCGAATTTATCAAAGCTGCAGAACTTAGGGCGGTTATGGGTCCCTATGTAGGCGTCGGTATTTTTCTTCTTCTGATATGGATGACCATAGCATTTCTGAAAATGCCCAAAGCACAGAACGAAGATCATAATGTGCATTTTGGCAAAACTCTCTTAAAGCTTTTTCGCACCAGGAATTACCGCAATGGAGTTATTGCCCAGTTTTTTTATGTTGGAGCTCAGATAGGCGTCTGGTCATTTACCATAAGGTTTGTTATGAACGAATTGAATATTAATGAAGCCTCAGCAGCCGAATATTATTTAGCTGCGCTGATATTGTTTGTTGCCTCCCGCTTTATTTTCACATGGTTAATGAAGTTTTTTGCCCCGTCAAAATTATTAACCTTTGCAGCGTTTATGGCTACAATCAGTGCAGTACTGGTTATAATCGGAGAAGGCTTTTTTGCAGTAATCGCTCTTGTTGCCATCTCGGGATTTATGTCGCTTATGTTCCCTACGATTTTTGGTATAGCAGTTGAGGGACTGGGCCCCGATACAAAGATCGGTGGCTCAGGTCTGATCATGGCCATTCTTGGTGGAGCTGTTCTGACAGCAGTTCAGGGACAGGTGTCGGATGTATCAGGAAATATACATTACTCCTTTGTTGTTCCGTTAATCTGTTTCCTGGTTATTCTGGTGTATGGAATAAAATCAAACAAACCTGTTATTGATTGACCGCACTGGTTTTTGCTGTTTCAAAACTCTATATACACCTTGGGCTTTAAATTATTCTCCATTGACCAGAAGTGAGCCTGTCCATGAGGAATTCTGAATAGTGCAAGCTCCGGACTATCTGTTTTTAAGCCAAAACGTTTTAAAAACGGTCTGTCACTAAAGATCCTTTCTTTTAATCCGGAGTCAGTTAAAAATTCCACTTCCCCGGAAATCCTTAACATGGTTCCCATAATGCCCTCATGTTTATAAAAGCAAACTTCTGTTTTCGGATTTGCCATAAGATGGTGCGGAAATTCTTTTGTTGTGCTTGTCTGAAAATAAAAACCGGTTTCATCGGCAAACCAAAATCCCAACATTCTCACTCTTGGCTGATCATTCTCGACGGTAGCCAGAGAACATATCGGGTTTTCATTAGCGAATTTTATGCAATCTTTTGTATTCATTGTCTTAATAGTATCTGCAAAATACAATGCAAAGTTATTTTCTTTTTATTATGAACCTCAGTCATTCGGACCATAGCATCATTCCGGAATACGGACAGTTCCGATACAAATGTTTCTTTACCAATATTGAATGTATTGGAAATAATACCAGGGCAGCAGATTTGATCGAAAGAAAAAAGATCTATTTTTTCCCACAGGCAATCCCCAGCCTTATCGCAATGCCAAAAAGTATAAGGTTCAAGAAAAATGCAATCCATGCAAAAGGATTGTAAAACATACAAATAACTGCAACTATACCACCAACAGCAAGAAAAATTCCAATGATCAGGATGGGTAAACTTAAAAATGCATGTTCACTGACTTTCCTGAACAATACGATTAAAAGCATTCCACTCAATATGAATGACGTACCGCATATTAAACTCATATAGATCATAGCTTTTAAATTGCCCGGAGGCAGGCAGGTCAGGCCTCCTTTTATCATAGGAGTGAAAGTTGCCACATTGTGGATCAATCCTAAGATCATTACGGCAATAGCCACCGAATTGCCAAAAGTGATTAGTCTTTTACTTATCATATAGATATCTCTTTAAAAATGATTTGATTATAAGTTTGTGAAAAGGTTTCACAGGTACAAAATAAATACGACCCCACATGTTATTATATTGTACAACAGTTGTAAGAAAAATTTGTGAAGATTGTTTTTTTCTGTCGATAAGTACCGATGTTCTGAAATTTAAATGCTTATCATCTTCCTCCACGACAATTTCATTATCATTCCGGTCAATAACAGTAAAACAGATTGCTCTTGAGCCTATAGCATAGTAGGAGGATTCTTTCTGGTCGCGATTATCCCCGGTTTTCAGTCCAAACAGCTTTACTGCGGAATTTCTGATCTTCATTAAACAATCGACCCATTTGCGAGGCTTGAACAGCTGTGTGATTATTGCATCCACATTGTCGTCGGTTTGCTTTTCTATTCTATACGAATCACAATAATCAATTTTCCCAAAGTCATTTAAAATGATTGAATCTTCAGGAACAACATTTGACTTTTCAATGCATTTCATAGGTCAGGACAGATATAACCTTTTCAACGATCCAAAACTATAAAAATAAATTTTTCCGTTACGGTTTGAAGCAGGTTAGTTTTTCAGACTAATCTGAGTATTAATCAGATATATCTTTACAATACCATTCACAACAATCCGTATATTTTTTCCCATCACTTATCCCGATCACACCAATTTGATTCTGTCCCTGCATCAATTTGATATTTTCCCATACAATTTTATGAATAGCCGGATCCATAGGTTTCTTTGAGATAAACTCTCCGTTGATATAAAGTTCAACCTCTTTCAGATTGGTATATACAGCAATCTCAACAACCGATTCATTTCTATACAGGTCACGTTTGCTAATGATGTGCAATGTCGGTTCATCCGACCAGTTGGCTTTGTAGAAATAAAAGGCGTCTTTCTTTGTTTGCCGGTCATGTGTAACCAATCCTTTGTAATTCATGTAGGGTTTATCGCCTCGTGTGGCATAGGTCCAGCTGAAATCAAACATATTCCAGACAAACTTACACCAGATATCTTTCCGGTCTTTTATATTCCGCCATACCTCCTCATGGTATCGGTTCTGGTATTGCTCCGGAAAAAATCTTCCCTGCGGATCGGGACGATCAGGATTTTCCTGCTGTTGTGATATACATGCTGCAGCTCCGTATTCGCTAAGACCGCCTTTTAATTCGGGATGTTCTTTATGCAGTTTATCATACCAGGGAGTATAATCGCTGAAATTGCCATAATACCAGCCAAAATACCAGTTCCAGGCAACAACATCAGTTACCGAATGTCTTTCTGTCGGCTGAACAAAGTCTGCCTGGGTAGTCAACCGGCAATAATCGATACTTTTGGCAGTTTCGTTAAGTACCTTTACATCACCGGGCGGAATGTCAATTTCGTTGTACAATCCCCAAAACAAAATTGAAGGATGGTTATAGTTTTGTTTGATCAATTCTGTCAGTTGCTCTTTGCAATTTTGCAAATAGCCGGGTATATTTCCACGATATGCAGGTGTATTGGGAATTTCAGCCCAGGCAACCAATCCATTCTCATCGCATAAGCTATACAGGATATCCGCTTGCTGATAGTGGGCAAACCGAATGCCGTTCGCTCCCATTTCTTTTATAAGTTCAATATCTTTTTCATGTTCCCTGTCACTCAAAGCCGGTCCCTTCCCTTTCCATTCCTGGTGACGGCAAACTCCATACAAATCATACGGTTTCCCGTTCAAAACAAGTCCGCTATCCCTGCTGACGTGATAATACCTTAAACCCAAAGGCTGTTCCAGTTTGTCAACCTGATTTCCATTTTTATCAAAAAGGGTCATTTTTACCCTGTATAGATAAGGATCCCTTTTTGCATCCCACAAGTGCGGATCATCAATTTGTAATTTCTGTATTTCTTGTATTTCAGCGCCATTGGCAATGGATATCTTTGTCTTGCCCTGTGATACTGTTTTTCCCGCAGCATCAATGATCTCAGCCGTAAGAAAAGCCTCAAAAGGAGTACTATTCTGCTCTTGATAGAACCATCCGAAGATTATGGAAGCCTCTCCGCCAAACTCGTTGTATTCTATTCTGATCGCAATTTCTTTTCCGGCTTCGAGAACTGTGTCACAGGTTTTTTCCGACGCAGCATGCGCTCCCCAATGATCAATCAACTTTTTGCTGTTTAAGTATAACCGTGAGCCATCATCGCTCTTCAGAATAAAGCGATATACCCCGGAATTTTGAGGAACAAAACGACCTGTCCATACAACTGAAAATCCATCCGACGGCATATCGCTAAAAGGAGCCTTGTTCTCAAAATCAAATCTCACCTCTTCATCCAGCCGTGAACGAACCGGTTTTCCTTTAAACTCCGGATTAGAATAGTACTCACCGTACAATCCTATTCCTTTTTTCTTTGCAGGTGGCAGCAATTCCGGTGATTTGGTTTGAACCACAGGTATCGAGCGATAATTAATCAGTGCATTGATGTTTATGCTTGCTGATTTGTTAGTTATGCTTTCAGGTGAAATATATACCCCACCCGAAGCACAATCGAGAGGAGAAATGCAAATGTCGTTAGTACTGAAAATTGTTACAGGCCGGTATATTCCTCCAAAAACAGGATACAAGTAGGTTCCCGACGGGGCTACATCCAATTGTGTGGCGTTGTTAACCCTTACAGAAAGATAGTTCTCCTCCCCGTTTCGGATAAAGGGTGTTATTTCGTAAAGAAAAGCGGAATACCCGCCTTTATGTGTTCCGAGATAAACTCCGTTAAAAAATACATCAGCCACCAGGGATACTCCCTGAAAACGAATAAAATACCTGTTCGATCCGGTATCGCGGTTCAGGATAAAACTGGTTCTGTACCACCCGATTCCCTGGTAATAATTGGGCCCATCGGTTAAAACATCCTGTGAATTCCATGTATGAGGAACGATAATATCCTGCCAACCTGCTTCATCAATTTGTCCGCCGCTTTCCGCCGAATGAATTTCGCCTTCATGAAATTTCCATTGATCCAGATTAATAGTAGGCCTGTATTGCAAAAAGTCCTGGGAACAGGCAATTCCTTTTGATAGAAAAATACATAGGACAATTCCCAAGCCAAAAGCAAATAAGTTTTGTGTTTTCATTTCTTTACCCGTCAGTCAGATTGTTTTTTGTTGTTACCTCAAATATAACTCCTAATGTATGATTGCAGGTATTATTAATTATTCATTTTGAAGCAGAATTTCCAAAATATGAATAATAATCTAACCGTTTACTCCAAAGGACGAATAAACCGGGATTATTATCATTAAGTCAGCACCGGCATGAAAAAGCATTGATGCTATCATACTTTTTGTATAATGCATCAAAAATCCCCAAATCAGTCCAAGTATTAATACAATCCCGACAAAAATTAATATATCAGGCGCATAGGTGACTTGCATATGTGAAGCAGCGAAAACAATAGCTGTTAAAATAACTGACCAGACTGGTTTTAAAAAATCATTGAATTGTTTTAAGAATATGCCTCTAAAAAGTAATTCTTCCATAAATCCATTAGAAAAAACAAATAATAAAATCCATACTAGATTTTTTGTCAGAAATACTGATTCAATTGGTTGTTCAGGATTATTTAATGCAAGTAATCCCATTAGAATAAAAGAAAAAACACCAATTATCAGGCCTGTACTTAATCGTCCTTTCGCTAAATATATATCTTTCAGTTTATATCCTCCGATCAAAAAAGATACAATTAAAACGAGACTGATGAAAAAACTATCGCTTAGTTTTGCCAGAGCAATTCCTCTGGCACTTTCCAAATTGAGATTCCATAAATCAACCGTAAAAAATGAAACAATGAAGAATGCCAGATTTATGACCATTAGCGTGAAAGTTATATTTTCAGCCTGTGTTTGCTTCTTTCTGTGAAACAGTCTGTATGCTATAAAAAACAAAACGATTAACACTATTCTGATAACCATCAATATCGTTCCTGATATCATACCGGAAAATGTCATATTCAGAAAGAATACCGCTAACACAATAAATAAAATCAGAAAAAACGACAGGAGTTTATTGGGTTTCATGGTAATGTGTTGTTGGTTGTTATTAATCAACTATCAATAATGCATGACTTTCCTGTTTAAGTTGCAGGTTTATTCGAAAGGCTTATAGTTTCCCGTATATGTTCATTATTTTCGATGATCCTTAAGAAAAATTCTGCGGCTGAATTTCTGCTCAGTACTCTGTTTGCGGGTTTTTCCCCTTCCGGTGTTGCAACTGCTCCTTTATCGTTTATTCCTACAGAAAGCATCGGTGCTCTGCAGATAGTGTAATCAAGAACTGATTTTTCAAGAATTTCCTCCTGTTTTCCATGGTCCAGAAAAGCGAATTTTAAATTGCTAATGGATACTATACATTTCAGGATCCAGGGAATTGTTTTCCAGGAACGTCCTGCACCTATAGTACTTAATGCGACAAATCTCTTAATATTAGCCTTTCCCATTGCCTTAACAGCATTGGATGCAGATTTTGATATCATATCTTTGGGAGCTCTGAGCGGAGCCCATGGATTGTCTGATTTCCTTGATACATTCAGCGTATTAATAACCGCATCACAGCCGGTTATAGCTTTTTCTACGGTTTCATAATCATACGGAGTTCCCGTAGTAATATCTATTTTAAAATTTTTTAGTTTCTCAGGATTACGGGCAATTGCAGCGATTTTATGCCCTCTTTTTATTGCTTCTTCAATAATGTATTTTCCGGTTCTTCCTGTTGCCCCAAGTAATAATATTTTCATATTCTCCTTCTGTTTAAAAATTTATAAAGTTAAAAAATTAATATATATACCAGGTTTCTTGATTTATTATTCCAAAGATGGCAATAGAGCTTAACTTTTCCAACTTGTAAGATGAGTGGATGGTTCATTGCATATATTTTTTTTCAGCACTATAGCGTATTTCTTGGTGTTTGTAAAAACAGATTACAAATTAAAAAGCTATAGAAAATAAAAATAAATTTAAAGATAAATTAAAAGTTTGGCAGAATACTCTGTAAGAACATCTTTAAATAAAAGGAGAAATTTCCAATGAAAAATATACGTGGATTTTTAATTATTGTATTGATCATTTCCATTCAGTCGGTTCGTGCAATTCAAACCAATGTTGGTTTTAAAATACAATTCATTTATACACCCGGTGAAATAACTATTGACGGACAATTGGATGAATATAGCGGCTATCCTTCATTAGTACTTTTGCCTAATTCGAATGATTTTCTAACCTTAGGGAACATAGATGACTCACTTGATTGCAGTGCGCGTATCTGGCTTTTTTGTGATGAAGATAATTTATACTTAGCCGGAAAAATAACAGACAATTCGGTAATAAATGTTATGACCGGCGGCGACATTTGGGATGGCGATGCCGTTTTGTTTTATTTCGGCTTGTATGATCAGTTAACCCCTGTTTCCCCGCATATTGAATATCATACCGGTGAAGAACCTGATTATCAAATCGGTGTGAGTAGTACCGGTTTAACTTATCTGTGGCGATGGCAAATAGGAGAAGCCGGAATATCTATTCCTGATTGCGAGGTTTTTACTACACAAAATAGTAACAGCTGGTCTTTTGAATTAAAATGCCCCTTTTCTGGTTTGGCATCTTGGGGAAACTCGGAATTCGAACCTGCGATTGGAATGGTTCTGCCAATTAATATTGCAATTGAAGATGATGATGACGGCGATGGCCGGGAAACGGAACTTTACTGGATGAATGATCCTGATACGGAGTTTTCCCACGCACGCCCTGAATTATGGGGAAGAGAGGTGGTGATTTGTGATACCGGTTCAACTTCTATGGATAAACCCGTTATTTCAGAGGTTTACTTAAGTTCAAACAGCATTTATCCGGGGGATCATATTACTGTTTCAGCCAATGTTTCAGGAGAGGATAGTGTATCCTTAGTGAAATGTTACTTTAAAAATGAAAACGGGACTTTATTGGATTCTGTAGAATTGATATATTATGATATACATCGCTATGAAAATACCTGGGCAACTCCGTTGGCTTTTAATCAATCAATGGATATTTATATTGACATTTTTGCAATGGATACCAGCAATAGCTCATCGCAAAAAGTCAATGCAGCTATAGTAAAATTTTATAAGCCTGTTTTATTGCCGGAAACCGTGAATTATGGAGACAGTTATAAGGTTTTTGATAAAAGTGGTATTGCTGAGATCAGAATAACCATGGCGCAAGACAGTCTGGATATATTATTGGCTCCCGGTAATGAAGGAAGCTATGAATATATTCAGGCAGACTTTTCTTATGAAAGTGAGAATATACCTTTGACGACTATTCAGGATATAGGATTTCGCCTTAGAGGGGCTATTCCCCGATATTGTCAAAAACGGGATTATAAGATCAGCTTTAACAAATTTGTTCCCGGCAGAAATTTTTACGGACTCAGAAAATTCAATCTCAGATCATTAAACCGTGATCCGGGCATAATACGTGAAACAATATGTCTTGATCTGTTGAACGACATGAACGTGGTTTCAGCTCGAGCCGGTTTTGTGAAACTATATATAAATGATGAATATCGGGGATTATATCTGAATGTGGAAGAAGTTGACAGGAATTTTTTAAATACCCACTTTGGCAATAGCAACGGGAATTTATATAAATGTGCCCGCTCTGCAAATCTGAGCATTCGGGAAGACGGAAATTATAAATTCACATTCGGGCCACCTCCTTATGCTCCGCATCAGATTGTCAGAGCGTATAAACTTTCCACAAATGAATCTGAAGATAACTACTCCGATCTTATCAATTTAATTGAAGTAATAAACAATACTTCGTATTATGACTTCAATAATGATCTGGAAAATGCATTCAATGTGCGTTCTTTTCTTAAAGCTCAGGCAGTAAGTGTTATGGTTGGTGATTGGGATGGATACTGGTCGAATCAAAACAACTATTACCTGTATTATAATACAGCAACAAAAAGAATAGAGTTCATCCCTCGTGATCTGGATCTTACCCTTGGTGTGGATTGGGGAGGAGGTGAATATGCAACGGCTGATATTTATAGTTTTGGACCAATCAATTATGACAGGCCTCTTATTTACAGAATGTTTAATGTACCAGAATATATGGGTACCTTTTCTATGTATATCAGACAATTAATTGATGACGATCTCTCTATAGATCAGATATGGCCTGAAATCGAAGAAACAAAAGAGATGATCCGGTCTGCAGTTGAAGAGGATACTTATCGCACACTGGATTATGGGTGGACCATTAACGATTTTACTAATTCCTATACGGAAGCCCTTGGTACTTTTCATGCAATAGATTATGCCGTGCCTTCATACGACCTTGTTACAAGAGTAGCTTATGGTTTGAAACCCTTTATTGAAAGCAGATTGTCATCGGCTTCAGATCAATTGGATACCATAAATATGCCTCCTGTAATATCCGGGACTTCTCATGATCCTCTTTTTCCGGGTAATTCGGAATCCGTTACAATCACCGCAACGGTAAACAGTTATTCCGGCATAGGTGCGGTTGAACTGAATTATAACATTGGAGACGGTTTTCAGACAGTCGAAATGCTGGATGATGGTTTGCATAATGATCATGATGCAAACGACCAGCTATATGGGATCGTGTTACCTCCGTATCCGGATAGTAAGATGGTCTATTATTACATATCTGCTTCCGGAACCCATATTGATGATATAAGCGTTTCTCCTGAAAACGCACCCTATTCAACTTATTATTATGCAAATGGTTATACAAAACCAAGCATCGTCATCAATGAATTTATGTCTGATAATGAAAGTACTATCCAGGATGAAACCGGTGAATATGAAGATTGGATCGAGTTATATAATTTCGGATCTGAAGCAGTTCAACTTGGCGGAATGTATCTTACCGATAATTTGCAGATTCCGACCAAGTGGGAAATCCCCGAAATGGAAATTGCTCCGGGAGAATTTCTTTTATTCTGGGCTGATGGTGATTATGGTCCTTTGCATACAAATTTTAAATTAAGCAATGACGGTGAACGAATCGGACTTTTCGATACGGACGAAAATGGGAACTTCCCTATTGACTTTTTTACTTATGTTTCCCAGAATAATGATGAATCCTACGGACGTTCACAGGACGGAGGAAATGAATGGAATATATTTAGGAATGCAACTCCCGGACAGTCAAATACCTCGACTTCAACAAATATCGATGAAGAAAAAATATATCCAAATACGATTTCACATTTAATTCTTTACCCAAATTATCTTAATCCATTTTACTCATCTGCTACCATTCGCTTTGTCCTCGAAAGATCCACAAAGGTGGAATTAAAAATATTTGATCTAATGGGTAGGAAAATTGTAACTCTGGTAAATGGATTTCAGACAGCCGGTGTGCATGAAATGACCTGGCAACCAGAAGGATTGCCAAGTGGAGCATATTTTTGCATATTACAAACCAGTGAATTTTCAGAAACAAAGAAAATAATATTACAAAAGTAAATTTGGAATTTTTTTATTCTTTTAATTTGCTTTTACCAGCAGTGGTATCTCTGCAACGATTCCACACAATGGTCCCGGCATAAAAACTGGGCAGGTGTATACCCGGTCAACCAGTCAGTCTGTTGTTTTTTTGTTCTTATTTTCTCCGGTTATGCGCGAAAATGGAAAGTTCTTGCTGCAACTCTGGACTGAATTTGCAGGTGTGGTTTGCAGTATGGGCTTGACATTGTGTGAATATTTTTACAAATACTAAAAGCTATATTTTAGCTTAAACATGAACATATTATAGTCTTTAAGATTTGCAAACATAGTATCTCCCTTGCCGTCAAAAATCACTGTGGATAATGTTATTTCTGCATTGGCAGTTGCCTGGTAAGTTATTTCAGGCATGTAAACAAGGGCATAATTGTCTTTTAATTCATTCCAGTCAGAAACAATGAAACCTCCACCGATTGGCGCAATTTTAAGCTTTTCGTTGAAGAATTTCTTTTCATATTGCAAAAAGAAATAGTCATTCAGGCTTTTATTTCCCCTTTCGTGAATAAAACCGTGCATATACTGGATATTAAAATAAGAGCCGTCTCTAAAAAAATAGTCACCACCTATTACAAATTTCAAATATGGTTTTGTCTTGTCCAGAATTAACGAATCCTGAGTTACAGGTATAGGCAACATGGGATAAAAAGCTGATAGATCATTGGTCATCACTATATCTTTGTCAGGGATAAATACTGCTGCCTCTGCCCAACATCCGATACCTGCCAGACTTGTTGCCAGATCGGCCCCGATAATATGGGTCCGTGCAAATGAAAGTTGAGAGTCAATATTGATTCCGCCTATTGAATCAACCGGGATGAATGTATTTCTTGTATTAATTGGTAACCCGTCTATACCCCAAACATAGCTTACCGAGAAATCAACACCTTTGGCAAAACCTTTAAATTTCAGAGCTGAAACAGAACTCTGGCTTACACTATAGCGCGGCATAAGTATCGTATCAGAATATCCTTTTAAAACCATACCTTGTGGTAATTCCATTCCCGGATTTAGTGCATCTGAAAAAATGCCAACGGGCATATTGGCGGGTTGGAAAAATGGAATAAAAATACCTTGCATTGAAAAATCGGTAGTAAAATAATAATTCAAATTGATGGCATCGGAACCACGATGACGACCGAAATCCAAAATATCTTCCATATCATAAGGATTGAGATTGTCTGTTGGATTCAATTTATCGGCTGTACCCCAAACAATTCGCTGACGCCCGATTGCTATGTCCAGATTTTTAGTAAGAAATCCATTTAGCTGAACATATGCTTCTCTGATTTCGAGATTGTACGGATCAACGATTCCTTTATTATATAAATCTGCTGATGCTGCAACGTCAGGCAGACCAATATTCCTCAACCATATTTCACTGTAAAACTTTGAATTGTCCGTAATTTTTTTATCAAGATTCAAAGAAAGGCGAGTTTCATTCCATGCCCAACCATTTTGATTATTAAGCAAAAAACGTTCATCGGTCAGCAATTCTCCTGATAATTTTAACTTGTTTTCATCAGGGTTTTGCTCTTTTACACCCTCCTGTGCCCGGTTTATACCTGAAGTTACTGAAAGTACAATCATTACTAAAATAAAGTATATTCGTTTCATCAGATAGTATGTTTTTGGATCTTGTCATTTATTATGCAATAACATGGGTTGGTAATTATGTTACTGTTTTAATTTTCTAACAGTAAAATCATCGTCGGTTAAGCCCGTGTCATATTTTACATTCGTCATTTGCATTTTGGTCTTATGGTTTTTCTTTAAGTCAGTCATTTCAATTTCTGTTGTACTCCAGTAATCACCAACTCTTTTAAATGTGTATGTTGCCACTTTAATTTTTGTATTGCCCTTATCGCAATACTCCATTAACTCAGGGTAATAATTTGTTTTATTAACATGAACTATTATTTTGGAATAATCTGACCGTCCCTTAGGGATCAATTCAAGCACAAATACATTTCCTTCAGTTTTAATGAATCTGGGAGTGTATTTGTCAGAATAAGGTATTGGTTCCATATCATCATAAGAGAAATCGGTGCCGGCAAAACTCTGGTTTTTAACGCTTGCAGAGATACGCCGTTCTTTGCCAAAAGCAGGCAGATAAAGGTACATAACATCGTTCGGCAGGGCCAAAACCGCTATACCGGCCTGCGATGCCGGTGAGGTGAAACGCATGATACGTTTATCAGTACCTTTTTGCTGTATAGTTGCTTCACGGGTTTCCTGCTTCCCGTTTTTATCGATTAAAATAATTTTGTGTGTTCCTGTCATATCTTCAGGTGCATACAACACATTATCCATTTTTTTTAATATGATGTTCGCATCCTGAGCATGAGCAGACAATACACTTCCTGCCAAAATTAGTATGTTAAAAACTGCTGATTGAATTTTTATTTTCATGTCAGTATATATTAATGGTTAACAAATTATTTTGTTGTTATTTCGCGTTTTCTGTTTGCCAGTATTAATATTACAGGCAATAAAGTCAGTGCGCCAAAACCCGAACCGAACATACTTATTGCAATCAGTAAACCAAAATTTTGTATTGGTACTATTTGTGCAAACAACAGTACCAAAAATCCTGCGGCAACAGAAACTACATTTATAATAACAGCCTTACCTTTTATCATAATTGTTTCTTCAATTGCTTTTTCCACATTCCCGTGAACTTTCAAATGAGTATTAAAACCAGAAATCACATGTATGGAATAATCGATACCTATACCAAGGGCAATACTTCCTACAAGAACAGTTGCAATATCGAGTGGGATACCCACAAAGCCCATAAAACCAAGTAAAACCAGAATAGTACCGATGATAGGAATAGTTGCATGTACTCCATTTGAAAAGGATCGCATAATGATCCCTACAATGATCAGTACCATGATAATTGCGATTATCAGGCTGCTATATTGGCTCTTAACAAGACTGTCATTCAGCTTAACATATAAAGGGGGAATGCCTGTAAATTTTATTTTACATCTTTCGTTCGAATTTTCCTCAATAAATTTGTTCATTTTACTGGTAAAGGCATCAATCTCTTTGGTCTCAATTGAAGCAAATTTTGATTGAATGATCCCTTTATCCAATTCATCTGAAACAAGTTGTTGCATAATATCCTGCCCATCAAGAAGAAACCATAATTGTTCAATTTTAGCTTTTTCATCGGGTATATTTTTCCCTTCTTCCATAGCATCATTCATTTGTTCAACAAGATCGGCAACCGACTGAGCCGAGGAAATATTCGGGTCCTCTTTCATGAAATTTTCGGTTTTGATCATCATTTTTAAAACCTCCGGTTCCTGAATATCTCCTTCAAATTCAATAAAAACAGGCAATGAACCTCCAAATTTTTTCTGCATTACATCTTCGGATATTCTTGTGGGATTATCTTTTTTAAAATACTCGGTTATGTTTACACTTGTCTTTATTAAGAATATACCTCCTATGCTTAATAACAAAAGAATACCCCACACTGTTAATATACGTTTCGGATGTTTGAAAAGAAGATTTACAAGTGGTTGAAGGATAACGCGAGATAAAATATTTTCCTGTTCCGTTTTTTTGGTTTCAACTTTTTTTCTCCGCATAGATAATGCTGAAATAAATGCAGGAACAAAAAATATTGACAATACCAAAGCTATAAGTATTCCAATGGCAGTGCTAATACCAAAATCCTTAATCATCGTAAGATATGCCCCAAATACAAATGAAACGAAACCAATGGCAGTTGTCAGGGATGCCAGGATTACCGGAATCATTGTATAGGCCATAGCCTTGACTAAAGCCAACTTTCTGTCTTTTAGGGTATTTAAGTTTATACTGTTTAATACGTGAATTGTATACGCACTGCCAATGGCGAGTAATATAACCGGCATGATGTTCGTGATAATTGTTAGTTCATAACCTGAGAAGGCCATTATACCAAGTGTCCAAATAACAGTAATACCGGCAGTAAGCAAAGGTAACATCATCCCTCGAAAGGATCTGAAGCTGAGTAATAGTATCAAGGCAATAATTACAAAAACAACAGGTATAAGCCAGAGCATGTCTGACAGGATCAAATGTGTAATATCGTTCAGCATAAAAGGCAATCCGCCGAAATAAAGGATTTCGGGTAGATTTAGTGTTTCAATTGTATACTTGATTTCCTTTGCAGAGGCTTGCATATCCGCATCAGGAAGTAATGTAAACATAACTACTGTAGCTGTTCCATCTTCAGACACTATTGCCCCTTTGTACATGTCTTTAGAAAAAACATAATTTTTAAGGCTATCTAATTCTGATTGTTCATCGGGCAAATCATATTCATCTACCAGTTTTCCAATTTCAATTCCCCAATCAGAGCTTTTAATATCAAGTATATTAGTTAGGCTGGTTACTATTGAAACACCACTATTAATCCTCAGACTATCTGTTATTTGCCTTATGTGCTGCAATACTTCTGTTTTAAAAACATCGTCGGTTTCCAATACGATCATCCCTATATCATTTCCCCCGAATTGATCACCTATATTCTTATACAATACTGCTGTCGGGTCATCATCAGGTAAGGTACTCAGTATATCAGAATTGATTTTAATATTCTTAATTTGATAACCGAAAAAAAAGGTTAACCCAAATACACTTATTATTATTACCCATTTAAGTTTTATGATTCCCCGGGTCAATCTTTCCATAATTTGTAAATTAATTATTGACTAATTTAGTTTTAAAGTCAGTACAAAAATAAAAACAATATTTGACCTATATTGTTTTTTAGTCAAATCAAATTTTAAAAAAAGTTAAATTATTTTTTATATGATCTGAAACTATTAATTATCATTGTTACCAATTCCTCAATGGTCCTTTCATATTCATCATATTTGTTTTGTAAATACAAAGGAAGTTCTATGCTGTTCAACAGCATCATAACCATATTCACAGTGGATTTCACATTTTTAATATCAAGATACCCTTCACTGTTTCCATTTTTAAAGATCCGGTAAAGCTGGGCGTATTCAAACTCAGTGAAATCGTCTCTGACATCTTTAACAAAATGATATTTTTCAAAGAAATCGGCTTTCAGTGTTTCGTGATAATTAACAGCAGTGCTAAGTAATTTCAACCGAGTAAGAAAATAATTTTTAATTATTGTTAAATAATCTTTGTTACTATTTGAAATTCTGTTCAATTCCGCTTTTACACTACTCAATTCTTGTTTTAAAACTTCGTTAAAAAGTTCTTCTTTGTTTTTAAAATAATAATAAAGAACACCCTTTGCTTTATGAATATGTTTTGCAATCTCATCCATGGTTGTTTTATGAAAACCATATTTGGAAAAGAACTTTGTCGCTGATTCAACAATTGAATTTTTTACGTCTGTTTCCGACATAAAATTTGACTTTTATTGTTTACAAGTCAAAATTAGTAATTATTATTTTTATTATGATTGGATATGAACCCTTAAAGACATCAGCATGTTTGAAATTTACTACTCTTTTAGGCTTTGACAGAGGATCTGGAGATAAAGGCTTGTCAATGTACTGCAATGTGGTATATCATAATGCTTTTCGCAAGTTGATCATAAATGGCATACAAAGTTCCGTTATGAAATCCGGTCGGGTGTATACCCGACTTACTGGTCTGACCGTAGCCTGTTAATTTTTTTGTTTACTTATCAAATTGTTACTGTACACCGCATTGTTACTGTGTTGTGTTAGTGTTTCATTGATTGCTTGCGTTTTTAGGATTTATCTAATCTTTAATGCAACGAACGGAAAAACCTAATCCTTTTGAATCATAATATCGATTAATCGATGCTCCAGTTAAACCTGCAGGTCATCAAATGGAATAAGTCACTTTAAATTGAGTTCTTGATTTGTTGTTCCTCTATTTCCGATTGAATAACCTGCATCACGTTTATTATTAGTTTAAATGGTGTAGATTTTGCCTCAACCTGATTTATTGTCCCTGCAATATACATGTTCCATTCTTC
>JAFGQO010000127.1 GCA_016935615.1 Bacteroidales bacterium | reverse complement strand
TAATTTATACAATAAACTTCATTTTCCTGGCAGCAAACAGGCTCATTCGTATCAGCAACCATCCATGTCTGAACCGGCTGATCTGGGTTGAGCCGTATTCACGGTCGCGGTAGCGTACAATGACTTCAACAATTTTAAGATTTAATTTTGCTGCCCCAAACAGCATTTCGAAATCGCCAAAGGGGTCGAAATCGCCAAAATAGTTGCGATTTGCTGCAATACGCTCATAATCTTTACGGAAAAGCACCTTAGTGCCACACAACGTATCTTTTAATCGCTGCCCCAGAAGATAGGTAAAAAACCAGCTAAAGAACTTATTTCCCAGGTAATTCAAAAAACGCATGGCCTGCTTTTCCATAGGGTACACCAACCGGCAGCCATTGATAAACTCGCCGTGATTTTGTGCCAGAGCTTCGTAAAATTTGATCATATCTTCGGGCGGGGTAGTAAGATCGGCATCCAGGATCATCAGAATGTCTCCTTTAGCCACTTCAAAAGCTTCACGCACTGCATTGCCCTTGCCTTTGCCCGATTGCTTCATCACCTTAATGTCTTTTCCAGGGAAAGCATTTTTTACCCGCAGCATTTCTTTGTATGTATCGTCTTTCGAATGCCCTTCGATAAAAATAAATTCCTGGTGTGTGCTGAATTCCGGTGTGCGTTTTATCGCATTTTCTATGTTCCCCATTTCATTTCTTGCAGGTACAACAACCGATACCGAGTATTGCTTTGTATTTTTATTGACCGGGCGTGCAGTGATCAGTTGTACCAGGTTTAACCTGTTGATACCCGGCAGGTTGGCCAGAAATTTATTGTAGATGCAGTTAAAGAAAGGGATGTACTTGGGCAACAATAATTTTCTATCTACCCGTACCATTTCGTAACCTTCCAGTTCCAGCAAATTTTTAATATCTCCGATAGTCAGCCAGTTTTGAAGAGGCTGTTTTGCCTTCAGACAGATTGCAGAGAAAAAACGAAGTAAAGGCTCCCACATATAATTGTAATTCGAAATCACAAGCTTCGTTCTTGAGTGGCAGAGTCCTGTGATATTTTTAAATGTTGCCTGAATATCCCAGAGGGATGATAGAAGATCGGAAATAATGATATAATCGAATTTCGCTTTGCAGGAGAAATTTGTAACATCGGCATGTATGAACTGCAAATGAGGAAATTTATCCCTGGCGATTTTCAGCATATTTCCCGAAAAATCGACACCAACTCCTACGGATGGTTTCACGGCATTCAGCAACTCACCTGTTCCGCATCCCAGTTCCAGTACTTTTGATCCTTCAGGAATTATGAATTGAAAGTGTTTTTCCAGGATCTTGTGATAGAACCGGTTTCTTTTTTTCCATTTTGTTCTTTTTGCTGCTAGTTTCTCAAAATAGGTATGATAAATCTCCTGACCTGTCATTGTTTCGTGATCTGTTTGTGATTTCGGCGTTAAAAATAATGTCTTTTTTTTTAGTTCTGTAACTTTCATCGATTTCCTTATTGATCATGTAACGAATTGGTTTGTTCTTTAGCAGTTTTGCATTTTTGGAATTGAAAAAAAACTTATTTATTCTGCATATGAAAACCTGTGTATATGAGTGGTGCCGTAAGAGGATGTATTCAGAGCAGGATAAACTGCAGAGTTCCCAGCGCCTCCGCAGAGTAGCTTCGTTCGACGCCATAGGCTTTGGCCGACGGCTGTCAGCGTTCGCGGAAAGGATGCGCTAAGATCGCAAAGTGTGAATGAAAAGATTTTTGAATATTTGTGTACTTTTAAGGGAATATTTTTCCTGATATTCATAGTGTATTCGGATTGAGAGTCAGCCTGAAAGGCTGAAATACCGAAAGCCGGGGCAACGCCCCGGTATTAATAAATAGTATACTAATTCAGGCTGAAAGCCTGGGATAAAGAAATCACCATGGGACAATCTCTTTCACAACTGTATGTTCATCTTACCTTCGGGACAAAGGACCGTTTTCCGTTCATTCAAAACGCGTGCAGGATGCAATTACATTCTTATATTGCCGGTACTTTAAAAACATATAAAAGTCCTGCAATACTAATTAACTCTGTTCCTGACCATATCCATATATTATTTCGCCTCTCAAAGAATTACTCTCTCGCCAGAGTAGTTGAAGAAATTAAAAAGCAATCCTCAAAATGGATGAAGGAGATCAAAGAAGGACATAATAAATTTGCATGGCAAACAGGTTATGGGGCTTTTTCCGTAAGTGGTTCAAAAGTTAGTACAGTAATAAAATACATTGAAAATCAGAAAGGACATCATCTACATAAATCTTACATAGAAGAAGTAGAAGATTTTATAAAACAATATGATATTATTGAATATAATGCTGACTTTTTCTGGAGATAGTTATATCTCACTCTTTCAGAGTGAATTCAGTAAAGTATCCAGTATCAGAGGGCTATGCCCCCTGTTTTGATCTTTCAGACTTTCAGCCTGGCTTAATTAATAAACCTGATATACGGCAGAAATGTTAAAATACAAAACCAAATATGATCTTGATTCATCTGAAAGAACCTTGTTTCACAGGGAGATCATCCTGAACAAACCATTTTTGAAAAAAATTTATGTTGAATGGTATCGTACGCTGGTGCAGGAAATAAGATCTGTTCCGGATGGAAAGGTAGTCGAACTGGGTTCTGGAGGCGGATTTCTGAAGAACATTGTTCCCTCCGTTATCACGAGTGATATTATTCCATTGCCTCATACCGATCTGACATTTTCGGCACTGCAAATGCCTTTTCAGGACTCGGAAGTAAGCGTATTATTCTTATTGGACACGTTTCATCACATACCTGATGCCAATCAGTTTTTAAAAGAATCGGATAGGGTGTTGAAGAAAGGAGGGAAGATCGTCATGATCGAACCGGCAAATTCTGCCTGGGGTCGGTTTATATATAAGAATTTTCATCATGAACCGTTTGATGAAAATGGCGAATGGACAATTCCGGGCACAGGTCCCATGAGCGGAGCGAACGGTGCCTTACCCTGGATAGTTTTCAGGAGGGATGTATCCTTATTTGCAGACCGGTTTCCTGATCTGAAAATCGAAAGCATTACATACCATACTCCTTTGAGATATTTACTAAGCGGTGGTGTAGCATACAAGGCACCATTTCCCGGGTGGAGTTTCGGATTTTTCACTTTGCTGGACAGAGTCCTGTTGTCTCTGTCACAAGAGCTGTCGATGTTTATGACCATCAGGATCGTTAAGAGATAGGGGGGACTCCGGAATGCGGATTGAGGATTTCGGATGTCGGAATGCGGATTTCGGATTTGGAATAAGTTGCCAGTTTCTAGTCACTGGTCTATAGTCGCACCAGTTTGTTTTCTTAACTTACAAATCGTACAATTACATCACCAGCAAATACCTGCAGTTTGCGTTTCATAGGTTGTATAATCCCTGAATTAACGGGCAGATGAAACGCTTTTGTCCTTTACATCTTTCTACTCCATAATCTTCATTAATATGGATATAAGAAATTGTAGCAAATTGAATGGAACAACTGAATGATTTTGCTCTCAATTTGTTTATTGCTTATGCATTCAGAGACTCAATTGTTTAACTGTGAACTGCTACAATTGTTGTTACTAGGACGGTCAATGTGCATAGGTTTTATTTTTTCATGTTAGTTTTTATTTAAGTGATATAAGTTTCAGAATAAGATATTTAGAACTTATGTTTCTTCTATTCTATCTCGAGAGTTGAGCCAGCTTTAATTTCAAAATCCTCCAGAATTGTATTGTCATTTGCATTAATTATTACATCGGCATTATTTTGAATCGTTACATTATATAATTTGACAGCGCATCCGTTAATAGTTTCATCCATTGTAATTACCCTGTTTTGAATTAATGTTGTTGTGGCGCATATCGATACCCAAATGGGGGATGAGATTGCTTCATCGCCATCCTCTTGTTTGATTCTTACGTAGAAATAATCGCCGTAACTCATATTAATATTCGTTGATATGTTTACCTCATCCGTATTTAAATTATACCATTCAGGATCATCAATAATTTCATGATCCTGATTGTATATTATTACCGATTCGAAATCTTCCCCATCCTTTGCTTGAATTTGCACAGTATTGTATCCTTCAATAACTGAAGATCCCATTTCCTTACCATTAATTTTAAAAGATAAACAAAGATTTTTATCTAATGTGGAATAAAACCGGCGGGCCTTCATTGCGGCTAATAAATCGTCGCGAGTTAAGTTATTTGCAAGTATTGCCATCCTGGAGGGAAACCGGGTTCCCCATTCGGCATGATGTTCATCGCCTCCACCTGAGGCCCCGATTTTCCAGCCTCTGCTGTTGGCTTCATCGTAATAACTTTTTCCATTATCACCTGAATAATATCCCGGTTCATTATCATAGTGATTGAAAGAATTAGCAGCATTCCACAATTCAATTCCTACAAATTGATTGGATGGAGTAGTGGCAAAATTGCCAAATTCAAGTTGTGGATCTGCTTGCCAATATCCGGGATGATTAAAAAATGCAATACTATTAGGATATTCAGAAAGCCAGCCAACAAATTCTAAAAAGGTATTTGTTAGAGGATCTTCAGCTTTACAAATGTTATCTGTATTAAACACATTAATATGTCCGTATGTGTTGTTGGTCCACTCAAAACCATAAAAAGCAGTAAAAACGCCATCCAGGTTGTAATAATTCGCTTGAACTATTATGTCAAGCCACTCAATAGGGTTTATTGAACCAGATACGTCGGAGTGATCTGATAAACCGAAGAAATCCAGATCTGCAGTGTATCTTGCATAATAGTATGCCTGTTGTGGGGTTCCTTCACCGTCCGATACGCCAGTGTGATTATGTAAATCACCGAAATAGACATTATAACCTCCAATAGAGTATTGAGAATATCCATCTGATATATATATGAACAAAAGCGTATATATAATTGAAATTAGCTTCATGAAGTAAAAATTATAAATTTATTAATTCAAGGTATTGAAATAAATATGTTATAACTAAATAGCAATCCATGAATAATGGAAAAGGCCACACCCATGTGATGCAATTTCTTCTTTTAACAAAATAGTATCCAAAACATGAGTGTATCTTTTTTAATTATTTATTTCACAATCATTTTACTCGATTCAACTAACTTGTTGTCAGCAATTAAACTGCAAATGTAAATACCAGTTGCAAGTTTTGAAGCATTAAATATAATCTCGGTATTACCTCTTTCCTTAATTTTTATTCTTTTAATAAGTTTACCCTGTGAATCGAAGATATTTAATGAGGCTTGTCTGGCACCATCAGGAATACTTAAATTGAATTGAGTTACATCCTGAACCGGATTTGGGAAATTGTATAGTTCACTGGATTGAGATTCGATCTCATTTAAAGACGTAAATGATTCCAGTGATTGAATTTTCTCTTGCATCTCAGTAATTTGTTGCTGTTGTTCTTTTATTGCTTCAATCAGAAATGGAATAAATCCATCATAATTAATAGCCTGTGTTTTTAATGAGTCATTATTTTCTCTGACTAACTCGGGAATTATTTCTATTACTTCTTGACTAATTAATCCATAATGCAATGGTGGAGTTTTTTGAGTGTCAATAATTGGTTCATTGGTATAATAATATTTTTTCCCTTGAAGTCTTAATACCTTTGATAAAGCATTATCAACCATTGATATATTATTTTTTAAACGAACATCTGAATTTACCCATGAGCCATAATATGTTAATGCACTACCGCTAACATAAAGTCTATAAGGATATGTAGTTGCTTCAAGATTATAACCTATTCCAACAGTTGAATATTGATTAAACTGAATAATACCGGATGGACTATTTAAATTTTTATAAATAACTCCGACTCCATCTGATTTTATCCCAAAAGCATATGCATATATTGAATTTACTGTCCAAACTCGTGCAATATTTGCTGATCCAGTAAATACTCTTGCTTCTAAGGTTTCATTAATACCAGTAATTTCCAATTTTCCACCGCTTGGACTAGGTGACGCCGAACCAATTTTCACGCTACCATCGGATTTTACTTTTAACTGTGCATTTGTATTTAAATTTAGTGATAATAATATACATAAAACTGTTGTTGTATTTAAAATTGTTTTCATATTTTATAATATTTAATAAGTTAATAAATTAGTTACATGGGGTAGGAATCAAGTTTATTGCGCTCCCTATTGGTACTGTAAAATCACCATTTATAATTATTTCATTTGAGGCTCTGAACGTTTTAGTATCTCCACTCGTTAAAGAGATTGAACTTGAACCAGTACCTATATTAATATTTCTTCTTACACCATATATAAAACTATTAAGTTGGGAATTATTTTGAATACTGGCATCTGTCCCACAATAATTATCTATTAATTGGTAATACCTGAAATAATCAATAGACATGTATTGAGGCAACGGAGTATTTGGATTCAAGTAGGGAACAGGAAGACCTCCATCAATTTGCTGATCTATGACAACAAATTGTGGTTCCATAACCATCTTAGGATGATTAAACTCAACATAAAATGGCTGGTCATCAAAGTAGAATATTATTCTATCAGGCAACCATTCCAATCCATACTTATGATAATCATCAAATAGAGGTTGACTATGAGTATACCATATATCCCCGCTTACTTTTATATGGTCAATATTACAGTCAGGATGTTCATCATGCCAACCAGCTACATTGGACTTTGCATCGGCATATTGACTACCAGATGGTTCTAGAATATCTATCTCATCATGCACTGTTCGGCAACCATTTGCATCTTCTTCAACATAATATGTCCAATATGCTGGCCAAAATCCTTCACCACATGGCACACCATTATTATAGAATCCTGGCAATTTGGCAAGTATTTCAAAATATCCATATGAATAATCGTGGTCAACAGATTGTACTCCTCCAGAATAATATTTATCGCTCGATAAAATGTCCTCAACTTTTAATTGTAGGTAATTTCCATCAACAGAAACATTTGCGGGTCTAAAGTATTGACCACCTCCCCAATTATACCCTATTCCGTTCCAAGGGTCAAGAGCATCCCATTTTGAGTTGTCTAATGTTGTATTGTTAAACTCATCACTTTTTGAGGTGACTTGTTCCCAATTAGCATCAAGATTAGGGGATACTTGTGCATAAGATTTTATGCAAAGTCCGGATGAAGTTAAAATTGCTAATAAGTAAATGTAAATTTTTATTTTCATAGAGTTTAATTATTATGGTTAAACAATATCAATTTTGTATTAGTAATAAAAATACCCTGGGGTAAAACATTAATCTCTCCTTTATAGAGTAACCATGGGAATCAGAAAATCAATTCATATATTGGCTTCAGATGGTTAAATACCATCAGAATTTTATCCCTTTCCTTTAACAAAACATGAACTTCAATATATAATATTAAAACATAAATCAAGAGATGTCAATAGATGTTCTTAATTTGAAATTGGTCTAAATAAATTCTGTGTTTAGATGAAGGTACCTAATGGTTTTTATGCATAGTCTAATGGAATTTATATTCAAAATCATTGACTTTTTTCTCAAACTTATTTACAGTTAATCTACTTTGAAATTGGGGCAGCATAAGATTTTATATCAGCTCCCGTAATTTCCTTGTCACATAAAATGATCAGCCGTTCGAGCACATTTCTGAATTCGCGGATGTTGCCTGTCCAGGTTATCTTCTTCAATTCTTCGATAGCTTCTTTTGTTATTGTTTTTTTTGATTGTCCGTATTCTGCACATACGATCTCATTGAAATGTTCGGCCAGCATGGGGATATCTTCCAATCGTTCATTCAGGGAAGGAACCCGGATCAGAATAACACTCAGGCGATGATAAAGGTCTTCCCGGAAGGTTTTGTTCTCAATTTCAGTTTTTAAATCTTTATTTGTGGCGGTAATTACTCTTACATCTACGTTGATATCCTTATCGCTGCCAACCCTTGAAATTTTGTTTTCCTGGAGTGCTCTCAACACTTTTGCCTGTGCGGCAAGACTCATATCACCAATTTCATCCAAAAAAATTGTGCCTCCCTGGGCCTGCTCAAATTTTCCAATTCTCTGTTTGTGTGCAGAGGTAAAAGCTCCCTTTTCATGGCCAAACAACTCACTTTCGATAAGTTCGGAAGGAATAGCTGCACAATTTACTTCTACAAAGGGTCCGTTAGCTCTTTCACTTTTAATATGCAGGTCACGGGCCACCAGCTCTTTGCCTGTTCCGTTTGCCCCGGTAATCAGAACACGGGCATCCGTAGCGGCAACTTTATCGATCATATCTTTTACTTTTCTGATTGCTTTTGAGTCTCCGACAATCTGGTATTGTTTGTTTATTTTTTTCTTCAATTGTTTTGTTTCAACGACAAGATCACTTCTCTCAAGTGCATTTTTTATAGTAACCAGCAAACGATTCAGGTCAAGAGGTTTTTCAATAAAATCGTAAGCTCCTTTTTTGATAGCATCAACCGCAGTATCAATATTTCCGTGACCAGAGATCATGATTACAGGGATTTCCGGATTAATATCAATCATGTTGGAAAGGACTTCCAGTCCATCCATATCCGGCATCTTGATATCACATAATACAATATCATAGCTGTTCTGATTGAACAATTCCAATCCCACCGGTCCTGCTTCTGCCAGGTCCACCTGATGTTTTTCATATTCAAGAATATCCTTTAATGTATTTCTTATGCTCTTCTCGTCGTCAATTACTAAAACTCTGGCCATGATCTATGTTTTTAATCATTTGATAAATAACACCTTCTTTTAAAGAAAAATTTGACTGGAACATAGTATTTATTTGTAGTTTTTCAAGGATAAATTTAACAAAAAGACAGGCTAAAACAATCATTTCAATGCGCATGGGTTCCAGTCCTTTCATTTGTTTACGCTCTTCGATTGTTGAATTGATCAACTTTTCATAAAGCAAATTAAAGTCGCGTGATTCTATTTGTATCGATTCAGGGAATAACGCGGGCTCGGTTTCAAAATCCCCGTGGTCTGCTTTTATCATAGCAACAAATGTTTCAAATGATCCCGATGCACCCAGTAAGGTTCTGACATTGTATTTTCGGCAGGTTTTAAGCAGGTCTTTTGTTTCGCCGGCAAGATATATTTTAATGGATTCAATTTCATCAGATGTTATAGGATCAGAAGGCCTGAATTTTTCCAGTAAACGGGCTATTCCCAGATCGTAACTGTGTTTCCAGAAGATCTTTGTTTTGTTGGCGACGATCAATTCGTTGCTCCCTCCACCGATATCCAGGATCAGGTATTTATCATCTGTCATGGCATAGGTTTGTCTGACACCATAATAGATGAGTTCTGCCTCCTGATCACCGGAAATAATTTCTATATCGATACCGGTATTCCGTTTTACTGTTGAAATAAAAAGGTGTCCTTTTTTTGCCGATCGTAAAGCAGATGTTCCAAAGGCAACAATTTTTTCCGCGTTCAATTTTTTGATTGTCCGGTAGTGAGTGTTTACAGCATCAATTCCCCGGTGGAATGCGGCCGGAATAATTTGTCCGCGGTTAATGCCGCCCTCTCCTAACTTTACGGGCAATTTACTGCTGTGAAGGATCTGAAATGAATCCAGGCCGTTTTGTTCAGCAACAACAAGATTAAAGGTATTGGTACCCAGATCCAGAACTGCGACACGTAAAGCCATATAACATGTTAATGAATCGTATGAATAAGTAAAAATACGAATCTGCTAAAGATAAATTATACCTTTTCCGGAAATTCTGCTTTGGAATGAGGTGATGTTTATCAGTCTTTATATTTTAACCATTTTAGTAATTCTCTGTATGTGACCTTTTTCCCATACATTAGAATACCGATCCGGTAAATTTTCCCTGCCAGCCAGGTGATTATCAAAAATGTCAATACCAGGATTGACATGGACAGGATAACTTCACTGACCGGAGGATTAAAAGGGATCCTCGCCATCATAACAACAGGAGATGTAAAAGGAATGAGTGAGAACCAGAAAACCAACTGTCCTTCCGGATTTGTAATGGCATTTATTAAAACAAACAGACTCAGGATCAGCGGTATGGTAACAGGAAGCATGAACTGCTGCGTATCTGTTTCGCTGTCAACTGCTGATCCGATGGCAGCAAACATTGCACCATACAAAAGATATCCGAATATAAAATAGAAGAGAAAAATGCCCAGGATATATGAGTACTCACCAATATGTATGAGGCCAAAAATATTTTCCAATCCATTTTCCGCAAAAGTCATGTTATCTGAATTTTCGACGTTTTCATTCATCAGATCGTCAGTTACCACTTCATGAGTTTGAGGAGATACAGGATTGCTGAGAAAGCTGGTTTGAACAAATTGATAAATGCCAACAGTTAAAATTACCCAAGCAACAAACTGAGTCAGGGCAACCAGGGCAATGCCTGAAATTTTTCCCATCATAAGCTGAAATGGTCGTACAGAAGTTATGATTACTTCGATGATTCTGTTTGTCTTTTCTTCAACAACGCCACGCATAACCTGTGCGCCAAAGAAAAAAATAAAAAAGTAGATAAGAAATCCTGCAGCATATCCAATCCCGCGCTTAACATCCACCAATTTCTGTTCTTTGAATTCACCTTTGTCGTATTTGTTTGTTTTCAGTTTTATATTGGGTTTGAGAGCATCAATTTCTTCAGGAGATAAATTGATACTTAGTAAATTTTTATCATAAACAAAATTTTCAAGCGATTTCGTAATGTGGGATTCAATACCTAGACTGGGTTGTTTTTTTACAAAAAGTTCAACTTCTCCGTTTTTCCGGCTTAGTAAATTCTGGTGAATGACCAAAATACCGTAATAGTCGGTATGCTCAATTAGGTTTTCAATATCATCGTATTCGACATTGTTCAGATAATCAAATTTCAGGTTCTCATTCTCAGGGATAACATCCTTAAATACAGATGATTCGGATGAAACAGGCCGAAGATCATCACTGAATTCGGTTACACCTATTGTTTTCATGCCACTGTCTTCAAGTTGAGTTAACCAGAATGGAAGGATCATAAATGCGGCAAAAAGCACAGGACCAATAATGGTCATTATGATAAAAGATCTCTTTCTGACCCTTGTAATATATTCGCGTTTTACGATATGTGAGATCTTATTCATGCTGAGTATGTTTCTTATTTTCACTCACTGCTTTTATGAAAACTTCATTCATAGTGGGAAGCACTTCCCTGAACGAATTTATTTTCACACTGCTGATGGCCAGTTTTAAAAATTCATTTCCCAGGCCGGTATCAGTAAGGTGGATCGTTGCTCTTGATTTTCCTTCTTCCAGGGGTGTTAACTCCCTGAGTTCGTAACTGCCATTCAGTTTTTGCACAAGTTTATCAGGATCTCCTTCAAATTCAAGTTCATAAATATTTGATTTGTAATTTGCCCTGATATCCGATACCCTGCCCTCAAGGATTGATTTTGACCTGTCGATCAAAGTTATGTTATCGCATAACTCTTCAACTGAGGCCATATCGTGTGTCGAAAAAATGATTGTAGTCCCTCTTTCTCTCAGTTTAAGAACTTCGTTTTTGAGCATATTGGCATTTACAGGATCAAATCCTGAAAATGGTTCATCAAATATCAACAATTTGGGCTCATGCAAAACTGTAATAATAAACTGGACTTTTTGTGCCATACCTTTTGAAAGTTCCTCAACTTTTTTATTCCACCAGTCGGTCATTTCAAATTTCGTGAACCAGTGTTTTAGTCGTTTCATGGCATCACTTTTTGTGAGACCTTTAAGCTGAGAGAGGTATAGTGCCTGTTCCCCGACTTTCATCTTTTTATACAGACCGCGTTCTTCAGGGAGATAACCCATGTACAACAAATCATTATGAGTATATTCCTTACCCCTGAACATTAATTTACCACTATCCGGAGCTGTTATTTTATTGATGATCCTGATCAAAGTTGTTTTGCCGGCACCGTTAGGACCCAGTAAGCCATAGATACTTCCTTCAGGAACATGAATTGAAACATTATTCAGGGCATTATGTCCCGTAAAGCTTTTGGTGATATGAAAGGCTTCGAAAATGGACATGCTAAAAAGGTATGTACTTATATTTATTATTCAAAATAATTTCGGATTCTTTCAAAAAATCCTTTTTCAATTTTGCGGGGATCGGGCTTGAAATTTGGGGATTCCTGAAATTTTTCTATCAGCTTTTGTTCGTCTTTGGTGAGATTTACAGGGATCCAGACATTGATGCTAACAAGAAGATCTCCCTTACCATATCCGTTAATATCCGGAATTCCTTTTCCACGCAAGCGTAATATTTTTCCTGGTTGAGTACCGGGTTCAATTCTGATTTTTGCTTTACCTTCAATTGTAGGTATTTCGGTTGTTGTGCCAACAGCAGCATCGGGGAAACTCAGGTAAAGATGATACAAAAGATCGTTGCCGTCGCGAATCAACTCAGGGTGTTTCTGTTCTTCTACCAGAACAATAAGATCACCATTGATACCTCCTCGTCTTGCTGCATTTCCTTTGCCTGATACGTTCAATTGCATTCCCTCAGCCACACCTGCAGGGATATTTATTTTGATGATTTCCTGATCTTTAACAATTCCTTCTCCATGACAGGTGGTACATCGGTCTTTGATAATTTTACCTTCGCCGTTGCACGCAGGACAAGTTGACGATGTCTGCATTTGTCCCAAAAGGGTATGTGTAATCCTTGTGACATGACCTGAGCCATGGCATGTATCACATGTTGAAAAGCCTGAACTTCCGCGGGCCCCCGTTCCCTGGCAAGCAGTACAGGTTACATATTTATTAACTTTTATCTTTTTTTCAACGCCTTTGGCAATTTCTTCCAGGGTAAGAGTAACCTTAACCCTGAGGTTACTTCCCTTATTCACTCTTCTTGAACTTCTTCCCCGACTGCTGCCAAAACCAAAACCTCCAAAACCACCAAAATCTCCGAAAATATCGCCAAACTGATTAAAAATATCTTCAATGGTCATCCCGGCACCGGAAAAACCACCTCCGGCCGATCCGCTTACCCCTGCATGTCCGAACTGATCATAACGTTGCCTTTTCTGAGGATCGCGCAATATCTCATAGGCTTCTGCTGCTTCCTTAAACTTTTCTTCAGCCTGTTTGTCTCCGGGATTCTTATCAGGATGATATTTCAAAGCCTGCTTTCGGTATGCCTTTTTAATTTCATCAGCTGAAGCATTTTTCGATACTTCCAATACTTCGTAATAATCTCTTTTTCCCATGAAATAATTTTTTCAGAATATCATTCTCCAACCACTACTTTGGCATAGCGAACGACCTTATCATTCAGAATATATCCTTTTTCCAGTACATCCACTACTTTTCCTTTAAGTTCCTTTGAAGGAGCAGGTATCTTTGTTACAGCTTCGTGATAATCGATATCAAACGGTTCTTTTAAAGCTTTAATTTCAGTAAGTCCCTTTTGTTTGATGAAATCAATAAATTTGTTGTATATCAGATGAATACCTGATTTTAATGCTTCAAGATCCTCCGATTTATCAATGGTAACAATACCCCGCTCGAAATCATCAACAACGGTTAAAAGATCTTTTAACAGATCTTCATTGGCAAGCCGGAGCAGATCAGCCTTTTCTCTAAGCGTGCGTTTCCTGTAGTTGTCGAATTCGGCCGATAACCGCAAGTATTTATCGTGCCATTCCTTTACTTCCTGTGTTAAATTGTCAATTTTTTTTAGCTTTTCTTCTGTCTTAATGTCTTTCTTTTCAACTTTCTTCTTTGTGGAACTGCTTTTTTCCTTTTGTGTTGCAGCAGATTTCTTCTTTTCCGTGGTCTTTACTTTTTCTCTGTTACCACTGACATTCACTGATTTCTCGCTCATGTTTTGTAATCGTTTTCAAATTAACTTCTGAATTCTTTGTCAATTCTTTTCAAAATGCCTGCCAATAAAGTTTAGCAGTCAAATTGACAGATTGTATAAGTTGTATATATCAATTATTCAAGAAGCATATCCAATTTTTGTGCTAATTGCTCACCCCGCAGGTTCCATGCCAGAATAATTCCGTTTCCATCGATCAAAATATTAGAAGGTATTGAGCTTATATGATAAATTAATGTTGCTTCTGCATCCCATCCCTTTAAATCACTTACATGATTTTTCCAGATGAGTTTGTCTTTCTCAATGGCATTTGTCCATGCCCGTTTTTCTTTGTCACATGAAATGCTATAGATTGTAAATCCTTTGCCGGATTTAAACTTTTTATTGCAATATTTTCTATAGGTTGCTACAAGATATGGATTTTCGATTCGACATGGCGCACACCATGATGCCCAGAAATCAATGAGTACTATTTTCCCGCGAAGAGATGACAAAGCGATCGATTCACCATCCGGGTCCGGATAGATCAATTCAGGAGCACGATTTCCAATTCGGAGTCCCTCAACGACCGTTAATTCAGCTTTTTTTGCTTTTTTATCCGGGCCTGAGCAGGATATGAGTAAAACAATGCTCAGAAGCATGAAAAGATATCTGTACATACCACTGCCAAATTAAGTTTCAATTCTCAATTCGTGTTATTTTTGCACCTATTGCATTTAATCTTCCATCAATATTCTGATACCCCCTGTCGATCTGTTCTATATTTTGTACCAGGCTTGTTCCTTCAGCAGAAAGCGCAGCCAATAAAAGAGCAACTCCTGCCCGGATATCGGGTGAAGTCATTGAAGTTGCCCGCAATCTTACACGATGATCAAGACCTATGACCGTGGCTCTATGAGGATCGCAGAGTATGATTTGAGCACCCATATCGATCAGTTTATCAACAAAGAACAAACGACTTTCAAACATTTTCTGGTGGATCAAAATGCTTCCTTTTGCCTGTGTTGCAACAACAAGGATAACGCTGAGCAGATCAGGAGTGAGTCCCGGCCAGGGAGCATCGTCGATGGTCATGATCGAGCCGTCAATAAATGTTTCAATTTCGTAATGGTCTTGCGATGGAATGAAAATGTCATCACCATGCAGTTTAAAATGTATACCCAGTCTCTGAAAAGATCTGGGTATGATACCAAGAGTTTCAAACTGAACATCCTTAATGGTAATTTCTGAACCGGTGAGAGCAGCCAGCCCTATGAAACTGCCAATTTCAATCATGTCAGGCAACAGGGTATGATGACATCCATGAAGAGTTTCCACACCTTCAATGGAAAGCAGGTTAGAACCGATTCCTGAGATGTCAGCACCCATGTTGTTAAGCATTTTACAAAGTTGCTGGATGTATGGTTCACAGGCTGCATGGTATATCGTTGTTTTGCCCTTTGCCAGAACAGCTGTCATCACCAGGTTTGCAGTACCTGTAACAGAAGCCTCCTCCAATAGCATATATGCCCCTTTGAGTTCTTTGGCTTTGACAGTATAGTAGTCTTTTTTCTGATTGTAGATAAATTCAGCTCCAAGATCAATAAAACCATTGAAATGAGTGTCAAGTCGTCGTCGTCCTATTTTATCTCCACCCGGTTTTGGAATATATCCTTTGCCAAAACGAGCCAGCAAAGGACCTATTATCATTACGGAACCTCTGAGAGTTGCACTTTTTTTAGAAAAATCATCAGTAAGCAAATATTCAAGATCGATGTTTTCCGTTTTGAAGCTATATTTCGAAGAATAAAGCTGATTGATCTGAACACCAAGATTTGACAGGAGAAGGATCAGATTTTTAATATCGAGGATATCCGGTATATTGTCAATGATAATTTCTTCATTTGTGAGCAGGGTTGCGCAAATAACCTGAAGCGCTTCATTTTTTGCCCCCTGTGGAATCAGGGTTCCTTTTAACTTATGACCTCCATCAATTTGAAACGAACTCATGGATGACAAGAATTATTTTTTCCTGATATTTCGTTTGCTCCTTTTCTTTCCAATGATCTCACGGGTTTCATTCAGCTTAATATTTTCTGTATTGATACGGCCTTTGGATAGCTTTTTTAAATCGTTTAAGATGACTTCATCATTGACAGTATCGCGATTCCAGGTGAGATATGATTTTTTCATGTGATTGGCAACAACATTTATCAATCTTTCTTTTTCAGTTTCATCCTGCATATCACATACTGCATCAATCATAAGTTCGAGGGATTTTCCGTAGTGGCGGTATTTGATGCTATGCGTTCCATATTCAACAGGGCGGGGACGTGTTTTGAACATTTCAGCTTTTGGAATTTCATATGGATAATCAATATCCAATTCGAAATCGGCAATAATAGCAAGGTGATCCCAAAGTTTGTGCTTGAAGTCGTTAATGTCTCTCAGGTGAGGATTCAGATTTCCCATAATGGAAATAATGGCACCAGCCAAACGGTTTCTTTCTGTACGGTCTTCAACCGTTTTTATGTAATCCACCATCTTTTGAATGTTCCTGCCATATTCAGGCAGAACAAGTTGTTTCCTGCTTGTATTATAATCAAAACTCATAAGTATATTTTTTCATCAGAAGTTACAATATCAACACACGGTTTTTCTTTCAAGGTCTGGTAGTTCGGTTTAGTGAAGAGTTTATAAATCGTGTAAAGAGAATTCATTACAAAACTAAGAGAAATATTTAAGCAACCAAAAACTAAAGAATTCTTACCAGCAAAAACCTTATATAATAATCCTTATAAATTATCGGATATTATTCAACAATCCGGAGTTTTGCAAATTTAAGAAGAAGTTGCTTTTCCTGTTTCATTTGCTGAAAAAAAACAGTGGCTTTTTTGTTTGGCATATTACCTTCGATATACACTACTTTTCCTCTGCCAAATCGCTGATGCTCAACAAGCATTCCTGGCTGGATTTTCACAGGGTCAGATGGTTCAAAACCAGCATTGGTTTTTGGGCAAACGGAATTTTTCGCTACAATATTACGATCCAAACGGGTCAGCTTTTTTCCTGGGGTACTGAACGTATTATCAACCTGTGAAGACCTGGCCTTTCTTATCCAGGGATAATCTTCAGCAAAATCAGGGATTTTCTTTTCTTTTTCCGGCCACTCAACATAGTGTTCATCTATATCCTTTAAGAACCGGCTGGGTTGACAATCATTTGGTACGCCCCATTTATACCTTGAGCGGGCATAACTGATGATTACTCTTTTTTTGGCTCTTGTTACGGCAACATAAAACAGCCGTCTTTCTTCTTCCAGGTTGCGTAAGGTATCCAATGACATAGGTGAGGGGAAAAGTTTTTCTTCCACCCCTGCAATATATACATAGTTAAATTCCAGTCCTTTCGCAGAGTGCATGGTCATTATACTTACCCTGTTCCTGTCTTCGTTTTTCTCATTATCGAAATCAGTCAGTAAGGCAATATCTTCCAGGTAGCGATCAAGATTTGCAGAAAGCCCTTCCTCTTTTGAACCATCAACAAAATCGCGGATACCGTTTAACAGTTCTTCAAGGTTTTCATATTTGCTTCTTTCTTCGGGAGTATTCCCGTTGTAAAGCTCCTTAAGGATTCCTGTTGATGTTGCTAAATGAAGTGCCACTTCATAAGCATCGTTTGTTTGTGCCTTCTGCTGATTTGCTTTTACGAAACCGGCAAATGATAGCAACTTGCTAAGAGTTCCCCGATGAAAGAGCATAGTCAGATTCTCAGTATTCTCCAGGACATGGAACATGCTGATTTCCTTTTTATTGGCAAATTCTTCCAGTTTGCCAACGGTTGTCTTTCCAATACCACGGGCAGGATAGTTAATAATTCGCTTGACAGCTTCGTCATCATTTGGATTCACAAGAATTCGCAAATATGCGATCATATCTTTAATTTCCTTACGCTGATAAAATGAAATACTTCCATATACTTTGTATGGAATATTTCTTTTTCTCATTGCTTCCTCGAATATTCTGGACTGTGCATTGGTTCGGTACAGAATCGCAAAATCGTTATAGCTGACCCTGTCGGTTAAAGCCGTGTCGAAAATGGAATTTGAAACGATAAACCCTTCTTCAATATCGGTAAGCGCCTTGATGACTTTTATTCTCTCACCCTCTTCCTTTTTCGAATAAACTGTTTTGTGGATCTGTCCCTGGTTTTTATGGATAATACTGTTGGCAGCATTGACGATGTTTTGAGTTGATCTGTAATTCTGTTCTAGCTTAAAAAGTTTGTAATCAGGATAATCATTTTTAAAATTCAGGATATTCTCAATTTTTGCACCACGGAAAGAATAGATACTTTGCGCATCGTCGCCAACAACACATACATTCTTGTGCAATTCGCCAAGCCGGTTCACAATCAAGTATTGAGAATAGTTGGTGTCCTGATATTCATCAACAAGTATAAAGTGAAATTTCTCCTGGTATTTGCGCAGTATGTCTGAGAAATCTCTGAACAGGATGTTTGTATATAAAAGCAGGTCATCAAAATCCATAGCTCCGGCTTTTTTACATCTGGAAGCATAAAGTTTAAAAATATCGGCCATCATCGGTCGACGTGTAATTTTATCCCGTTCCCTGTATTTTGCGGTATTGTAATATATCTGGTGTGTAATAAGATTGTTTTTTGCAGAGGAAATTCTGCCCAATACTTCACCGGGTTTGTAAATTTTATCATCAAGCTGAAGTTCCCTGATAATTGATCTTAATAAACTCCTGGAATCATCGGTATCGTAAATGGTAAAGGAAGAAGGATATCCGAGTTTTTCACTTTCTTTCCTGAGAATGCGTGCAAACATAGAATGAAAAGTTCCCATCCAAAGGTACCTGGTTATATCTTCACCCAGCAAAAGATCAATTCTTTCCTTCATTTCCCTGGCAGCTTTATTGGTGAATGTCAATGCCAGTATTGATGAAGGATCCACTCCTTTTTCCAATAAGTGAGCAATACGATAGGTCAGAACACGTGTTTTTCCCGCACCTGCTCCGGCGATTACCAGTGAAGGCCCTGAAAAATTCTTTACAGCCTCGGCCTGTGCATCATTTAACTCGTTAAATATTTTGCTCAAATCTCAAAAATTTTGAAGGCTTAAAGTTAGGATTTGTGATGAAGGCAAAAAGATCGATAAACATTTTTTTTCAATTTAATTGAACATTTTACTGTTCGCGCGACCATTCTTCAGGAATAAAAAATCATTTTGTTAAAGCAAAAAAAGGTGTCACACTGAAATAATTGTCTTTGCTAATAGATCAGGCTTTGATAGCTTCAGTTAATTTTATATCATTGCATTCTTGAAAATACTAAACTGTCATTTTTTTAGTTATTTCAAAATAAAAAGGCACACATGCGAATTTTGTATCATTTTGTTAACATTGTAATACTTTCATACGCCTTTTCACTGGGAAATGCACAGATAAATCGGGGCTCGGCAAATTCTGCTGATACAACTGAATACACTATTGACGGTAGTGCCGATTCCATATTTATTTTCAATAGTGGCAATCCGGATCCCTATGCTGAAGCGGTTTCTCCCGGTGGAGACAGTGTAGATTTCGACTGGGAATACTATGAAACGGCAACAAATACATATGAATTTTATAAATCGGAAAGGGACACGGTATCACGTGTAAACATTACCGGATCAATGGGTTTCAGGCTTACAATTGACGATACTGATACAAGCAGATTCTGGGTGTTGGTGAATGATTTCAATGTCCGGATTACCAGCACTGATGAGGAGAAGAAAATCCAGGATGGTGATATCCGTTGTGGTTTTATTTCGCAAATTAATGCTGAAATTGACAGTTCGGAGATGTATTATTATCATCCTGAGAATCATAATCAGATAAGATATAATTCGGAATATCTGGTGAGCATCAATGACTGGTATCCTAATCCTGATGATGATCCGGCAAGTAACATTTTCTGGAAACTGGACAATTCAAATCTTAGTGTAGCGGTTGAAAAGCCCTATTGGGAAGATACATGGTATGTGATAGAAGTTGAAGATAATTCCGGATTGACACGAAAGGATTCTGCCTTGCATGAATCTGAGCAACCCCATGCATTCTTTTCAGATCCGACTCATATCCGGTTGGATAATGAAAATTATTACCCTGACAGGGAACAAAGGTACTATGAGATCTATGACTATGACAATGTATCCGCTCCGGCACTGTTTTTATTTGAGAATGAATCGGACAATGCCGATGAGGTAGTATGGCTTTTTGGAGATGAAACAAGTGAAAAGACAGACCAGGATACGATAACTCATACCTATCAATTGCCGGGAACTTATTCTCCCAAAATTGTGATCTATAAACAATTGCCGCTTAATATAGATGTATGTATAGACACATTTCCCGGATACGATGAGCTTTTGCAATCTGTTGAGGTCGTTGTGGAAAAACCGGCAGTCAATACGGATGAATGGCCCAATGTTTTTTCTCCACCGAACGGAGATATAGAATACTTCAGGTTTATTGGCGATATATCCATTACACATTTTGATATTTCAATTTACAATCGTTATGGCAAAAGGGTTTATCAGTACCAGGGAAATGTCAGGGACTGGGAAGGATGGAACGGAAAATACAAAGGTACCGGCAAATATGTGTCTACGGGAGTATATTATTATGTTATCAAAGAAATGTTTGAATTGCCTGAATATGAGCCGGATCCCAATGTTCCCCATGAAGGTGTATTACCTGAATACAAAAGAGGATTCCTGCATGTCTATAATACAGAGTAAATTGGGAAAAAATAGAAAAGAGGCTTTCAAAAAAGTAAATACAACTACATATAAAGAATACACAAAGCCGCACAAAGACTTTTCAGACAGTCTCTTTTACATTATGAATACAATGGATTATTCTTCTTTTTGTTCTGCTTCGTAAGCTTTCAGAAGGTTTTCCTGAATATCTCCCGGTACGGCAGAATATTCGCTGAATTTCATTGAGTACATTGCTCTTCCACCGGTGAGAGAGCTAAGAGAAGTTGAATATTTGTTCATTTCCGCAAGAGGAACTTTGGCAGAGATCTTTTCAAAGCCTCCTTCGCTTGACATTCCCTGAACAATTGCTCTTCTTCCCTGTAAATCACTCATCACATCACCCATGCGGTCAGATGGGACAAGGACTTCAACATCGAAAATAGGTTCTAGAATTTTTGGAGCAGCTTTTTTAAAGGCAAGACTGAAAGCATTTCTTCCTGCAAGTTTAAATGAGATTTCATTTGAATCAACAGGATGCATTTTCCCGTCATAAACATACACGCAGATATCACGGGCGTATGAACCGGTGAGAGGACCTTCTTCCATTTTTTCCATAAGTCCTTTCAGAATAGCGGGCATAAATCTTGCATCAATTGATCCACCGACAATGCAATTGTAATACATCAGTTTACCACCCCATGAAAGGTTATGTTCATCTTCTCCGCGAACAGAAACTTTGATTTCTTTACCGTCAATTTTGAAATTATCCTTTGGTTTGGCTCCTTCTGTATAAGGTTCGATGATCATGTGAACTTCCCCGAACTGACCGGCTCCGCCGGATTGTTTCTTATGACGGTAATCTGCTTGTGCCGCTTTTGTTATCGTTTCGCGATAAGGAATTTTTGGTGCTATGTATTCCGTTTCGATCTTAAACTGATTGTCAAGATGCCATTTCAGGATGTTCAGGTGATATTCACCCTGACCATGAATTATGATCTGTTTTAATTCTTTCGAATACTCAATAACAATGGTTGGATCCTCCTGGTGCATGCGGCTCAATGCTTCGCCCAATTTTTCTTCGTCTCCTTCACTAACCGGTTTGATTGCCGTACGAAATTTTGGTTCGGGCAATGACACTTTTTCAAATGCAATTCCTTTATCACTTAACGTATGATTGAATTTTGTGCCTTTTAATTTAACTGTTACACCAAGATCTCCGGCGTTGAGTGAAGTTGCTTTGGTTCTGTTTTTCCCTGCGCTGGCAAAAATCTGTGATAATCTTTCCTTGTTTTGCGTGGTCGTATTGGTAAGGTCCATGCCTTCTTTTATTGTACCGGACATTACTTTGAAGAAGATTACTTCACCGATGTGTTGTTCGACACTTGTCTTGAAAACAAACAATGCAGCAGGACCTGAGGAATCACATTTTACCTCGTTCCCTTTTTTATCTTTAGGGGCAGGCAATTGATTGGGGCTGGGAGCTGTATTGCTAATAAATTGCAGCAAACGGCCAACTCCCATATTTTTTTTAGCGGATATACAAAATACGGGAAACATTCCCCGACTTAAGAGTCCGGCAGTTATGCCTGATCTCATCTCTTCTTCAGTTAATCCGTCATGTTCAAAGAAAAGTTCCATCAATTTTTCATCATTCTCAGCAGCTTTTTCAACGAGTTCATTCTGATATTCTGCCGCACGGTCGGCTTCACTCTCGGGAATATCCAAAGTATCCATTTTCCCGTCTTCACCGAATTTATACATTTTCATGGTCAGAACATCAATGACCGAATTAAACCCGATTCCTGCATTTACAGGATATTGAACAATGGTCACGGCATTTCCGAAACGTTCTTTTGCCAATTCAACCGTTTTTTCAAAATTTACTTTTTCATGATCCAGCTGATTTACTGCTATCAACATAGGTTTACCGACTTTTGCCAGGTACCTGTTATGGATTTCTGCTCCGACTTCCACTCCATTCTGTCCATTAAGCACCATCACAGCTGTATCAGCAGCTGCAATTGATGTTGATAAGCCACCAACAAAATCATCAAGACCAGGAACATCGAGGATGTTTATTTTTGAATCATTGTATTCAGTATACAGGAGAGAAGAAAAAACTGAGTTTTCGTTTTCATGCTCAATTTCCCTGTAATCAGAAGCTGTGTTTTTATGATCAATCTCTCCCCGGCGGTCAATTACTTTACCTTCAAAAAGCATGGCCTCGGCAAGCGTTGTTTTTCCGGATCCTGAATTGCCAACAAGTACAATGTTTTTAATTTGTTCGGTTGTGTATGCTTTCATCTTTTATTTTAGAGTTATTAGTATTATTTTTTTATGCCTTTTTATAAGAGGATATTACCGGCAGGATGCAAAAGTATAATAATTTTTTATTTAGCCGGAATTAAGGTTGTGATTTTTACCTTTATACGAAAAGCTTATTAAAAAAAATCTTATTTTTCGAGGAATTGAAATCTATTGACTATCGAAGAATTAATAAAAATAGTTCTCTACGATCTTTCGTATTGTGTGATATTTTGTATATCAGAGATAGTATATTATAAGCTAAAACCTGATGCTGAATATACACGAAAGTTTGTACACATTGCCTGTGGTTTGATTACCATAAGCTTTCCTCTTTTTTTTCATTCCATTCGACCTGTTCTAATACTTGTTTTGATTTTCACCTTACTTTTGTTTCTAAGTAAAAAATACCAGTTTTTAAATTCGGTGAATAATATACGCAGAAAGTCTGTTGGCAGCATTTTATATCCACTGGCTATTTTGGTTTCCTTTGGCTCTTACCTGATTGACGGAGAAACCATCTTTTTTTACCTGCCTCTGCTAATGGTTTTTATAAGTGATCCCATAGCCGCTGTTGCAGGTAATTTTTACCCTATATTGAAGTATTCTGACTGTGAAGAAAGTAAAACACTTGGAGGTTCTTTAGCTTTTTTCATTTCTTCGGGTCTTATTGCATATTTTATTGTAAAGATAGATTATGGAATGGATTTTCATGTATTCATTAAGATCATGATTATCAGTTTAACAGCTACTTTTATTGAGACTGTCAGCAGAAGGGGATTTGATAATATCACTGTTCCGATGGTTGTTATACTGATGGTTTATATTTTTAAAATCTAAATATCTTAGCTCTCGAATTCAAAAGCTGCATATTCACGAAATACATGTATATCATCCTTTGGGAAGTATTTTATTTTATTGTCTTTACGTACTAATGCATATTTAATGGTTTTTATTCCCTGAAATAAAGCATCTGAATGAATTTTGTATACAAGGGCATTTCCAATTCCCATTTGCTGAAAATTTTGATCCACAGCTATTGTTTTCATAATGAGTTCATCTCCATAGCGCATATTTGTGCAAAATCCTATTAAGTCGATACCGTTATATGCTCCATAAACCGAGGCTATGTAATTGCTGATTTTAGATGATGAATACAACAAACAAAATTCGTTTTGATTTAGAGCTACATAGCCCCAGCTTTGCCTAAAGGTTTTTTCTGAAAGTCTGAAAAGGGATGCATGTATATCTGAATTCAGGTTCGTTATCGGACCAATTTCAATACCCTTTTCAATTAGTGTTTCATAGGATTTTTTTGTATGACGAACAATGTTGTCAAAATATTTGCGATAAGCCGAATGATACAGAATTGTCCGGGATGGATTTTTCTTTCTGAACAGATCATAGTAGTAAGGTTGACTTAAAGGTTCAGCAGGGAAAAAAGATTCGTTGTCTGAATAACTAATAATTCTGTATGAATGCCAAATAGTTCCATTTATCGGACCCATGATTCTTTTAATGCCCTTTGATTTTGCCAATTCAACAAGATTCTTCCATAAAACCTCAAAAACCAGAGGATCATTAATGCATTCAAAAAATCCGAAAAATGCAGTTTCATCAGACAGATCATTATGTTGAATTATTGCTATGTGTCCCTGAAATTGTTTGTTCGTTGTAACAATTTCAATACAGGATATATCTATATTATCAGATTCGTAACAATAATGTGCTCCTCTTTGCAGGTCATGAAAATAATATGAAAATGCAGGATTGACAGTGTATGTTTTCTTAAGAAAGTCCCAATACAAGTCTGATAATGGTTTGTTTGCGGAAATAGTCAGTGTCATAAATTTGTTTGAATTATTTGTATCTGACCTGTATTGCCATTTACTCTGGTTATCATTCCAGTCCTCAATATTTTTGTTGCTTCATGCACACCGATCACAGTTGGAATACCCAGTTCTCTTGATACAATAGCGGCATGAGATAGTATACCTCCATGCTCAATAATGAGTCCTTTGCTCAATCCAATCAGTGGAGTCCATCCAGGATCGGTATGTGAGGTAACCAATATGCTAAAATCGATTTTCTCAGGCAGTTGATATTCATAAAACACACGCACTTTTCCTTCACAAAGTCCCGCTGTGCATGGAGTTCCAAAAAGTACAGCCTGAGATTTATTATCCGCCTTTTGAAGTGGAATATCCTCATCATTTGTTAATTTAAAATAGGGTAAAGGATGAATGCTATTATAATTGGCATAATCCTTTTTCCGGGCATTTATTTGAGATACAACAGGGATTAAATTCTCAGGATCTTTGGCACGAATAATATCATGTATATCAAAATAGAAAATGTCTTCCACGTTTTCAATAATATTTTGATCATAAAGAATCTCACCAGCCCTATAAAATATTTTTCTAACAAGAGAAAAACAATTGGATCGCAATAATCTCATTTCTTCTCTTTGAGCAGCATATTTTTTAAATCTGTTGAGGATGTATATCATAGTGAGATTACGAGGGCGCTTTTTTGCCCTCTCTGATTTATGCCGCTTGTAATTCTTATACAGTCGCAACATCTGTAACAATTTTAATTTGTCTTCTTCCAGATCAGGAGATTCCAGTTTAAGCTCATTGGCAAATCTTCCGCCATAATGTTTAAAATACACGGTCAATAATTCATTAAACGAAGCATTATCTGCCAGAATACTATCAAAGGTTTGCACATCCAATTTCTGAATTGACCTTTGCAATTCAGGGACCTTATTAAAAATAGCCGAGATGGTGGCGATAGATTCAACTTGTCTGGCACTGATATTATCGAAATGAATGTAGTCCTTTAATTCTTCATCCTTCATTTTCTTTTTTAATATCCCCCAGAAGGTCATAACCAGAAAATCATTTTCAACCGGGATATGCCACTTTTCAAGTAGGTTTTTGCTAAGATTGTTGTAAATCGTCATACATTCCTGCCAGTTGAGATCTTTGAAATGTAACCTGAGGTAATCACACAGTTTTTTTTCAACATTCATTTTAAACCAACGCATTGATAAAGGCATAAAAAGATATTTTACCAGGAAGATAAAAGGATAGGATATTTTCAACAATATATCGGGTGCTATTTCATGCTTAATTTCTCCTGTGATATTACTCGAAATCATACTCTCAAGATTACGTTTGTTCCTATTATAACCAGGAATAAAAGCCATCATAAGATACCAGTTGTTCATGTTATAATACATACGTCCGTAAAATATACGTAGCATGTTCTCGAATATATCTTCGTGACAAATTAGTTTTCGTTTTGAAACACCCGAAGCTCGTAAAAGATTAAAATACACAGTTTTATAAATTTGTCTGGCAAATGTAAATGTTAGTGGTTTGACTATTCCTGAGTAACTTTCAGCAATATTTGCACTATCATAAACTTCTGTTTGGAATTTTGTTTGCAGTTTTCGTGTAATTGGTCGTGTCTGCAAAATATAGACTTTCCCATTTTTGATGCACCATTCAATATCCTGGGGAGCACCCATAATTTGTTCAATCTTGATTGCCAGTCGTGTGAGTTTTTTTATTTCCTTTTTTGAAAGAACCTGTTTTCCGGTATATACATTGTCTTGTTTTAAACCATGCAGACTGAATCTGAGAGGTTTCTTCTCTTCTTCAATCCTTGTTGAAACAATTGAACCATTCCGTGAAACAATATATTCATCACAGGCATGTCCTTCAACAACAGTTTTGCACAATCCAAAATTTGCATTGATTACTGTATTCTGAGATCCGTTATCTGAGAAAATAACTCCTGCCTTATCAGAATTAATGAATTCCTGGATAATAATTCCACCGGGAATATTTCTGTAGGATTTTCTGACCTTGAGGAAAGCATTAAATAGTTTATTATAAGGTTCGGCTATATCTGAAAAGAATTGTCCCGCAAAAGACTTCTCTTTTCCATCTTCTATGTTTGCTGATGAGCGCACCGCGAAAAGCGGAATTGTCTTTAATTTTTCATCCAGATGTGCATAAAACCTATCTTTGCGAATAGGATCGCTGCTGAATACCTGGAAGAAAGGAACAGGAAATTTTCTATTTTCAAGAATTTTAAGGTTTCGAGCTTTTGCACCTGTGTTTAGACTCTCTGTGGTTTTCATATTGCTGCAATGCAAATTAATCCATTTAAGAAAATATACTCAAGAAGGATGGCAAGCAGATAGATCTTTCCGGTTCGCGAACTCCTGGAAATTATGAACTTAATATAGCCATAGCTAAGTAAAACAAGCAAGGGAAGAGCATATAGGGCGTATAAGATAATTTCTCCGGTTATCCGGTAAATAAGAATTAAAAAGATAACAAAACTTAATATAGCAAGTAAGTAACTGAAGAGTACTGATTTTTTAAATCCCATGCTTGCACTATAGGTATTCTCGTAATTCTTTTCTTCCGGATCGGGTGAAATTTTCCGAATCAGCTCAAGAATAAAGATATTATTGTAAACAAAAAGAACCAATATCCACATGGTTTTGTTTAAATACAGCTCACCTGTGTAAAGAGTAAAAATGTACAATTGCAGCATTATCATCAGTGGTGAATTTATCAGGTGATACACAATTTTATTCTTCAACAGATTTTTCCTTATAAAAAAATCTTTCCAGGTAAAAAAGCTGAAAGTTAAAACAGCTATCATGAGAATAACAGCGGCACATCCGGAATATAAGGAAGTTAACAGAACAAAGACCAATCCAAGTATATCAGGGAATATTAATTGTCTGAGTGAGATTGTTCCGTTATGCAATGGAGAATCCGGAGTACAAATGGCATCGTTCTCAAAATCTCTTGAATCATCAAGTACTCTAATATGAAACAGTAAGAATATAATGGCAAAAAATGCCAGAATAACCTGAGTTATTTTAACCTGATAATTTAATACTGCTGCTGAGCTGGCCACTGAAGAAAGGGTCGTAAAAAACAATATTATGACTGGGAATTTTGTTTTCTGGTAGTTGTATAATTTCAGGAAAATATTCATTTGACAAGGGTATATATTTTGAAGTTGGCATAAAAAAACAGATTGTCTCTTTGTGAAAGTTTATCTGCTAATTCCGTTTCGGGCTTATAATATGGTTTTAATTTTTGCGGCACATCACGGTGTACAAGGTTATTCCAGAAAATTATCCTGGCATTCTTACGGCCTACTCTCAGGATCTGCTTAAAAACCAGTTCACAAATGCTAAGTGACATTGCCTCAAAGACATCGCTAAGATTGAATTTATCAATCGAATTATCAGGTTGTTCAGTAAGAAATTCATACAGATTCTTGCAGGATAACATAGGCAAATTGGCTTTTCGTATGCCTGAAAGAGCTTTACTGCCAAAGTAATACGGCTTATTCTTTTTGTATTTGCCAGTAAGTATGTATTCGAGGTATCTGTTTTTTGAAAGGTTTCCTTTCATCAGGGCTTTTTCGGTTCTTAAATAATAGATTGTTCCGATATTGACTCTTGTGTTGTAGCGGAACATTTTTTTACTTCGGCCATATTTGCGCATAACTGTTTTTCCAAAAAAAACTTTGAATAAAAATCTCCATCTGATATTATTCCAGATGTTTTTATAGAAATTAACCTGTTCAACTTTGTCCGTTATGTTGAGAAGGTAATTTATCGTATCAGATCTATGCACCAATGGTAAGACTATCCTGCGGAACAGGCGAAGGTAATGTTCAAATTTTCCTGAATGTATGATACCTTTTTGGATCAATTGAGGGTGACTGTTCCAGAACTCACGAGTTTGCATGCCAAGATGATCTCTGATTCTTTTGTAGAGGTCCATTCGGCTTGTAAAATGTTCAATTCCAAAGAAATTCTTTGCTTCAGCCTCACTGAGATGTACTAAGGCTACATATTTTAATTCGAACAAATAAAGTTGATATGGATTTTGATCGATCACAAATACTTTTGCATGTGTTCTGGATAAAACAGAAAGGGTATTGCATCCTCCGGAGGCAATTGATAATACTGTGTCCTTTAGTTTGATATCCAGTGCTTCGAGCAACAATTCGATATCTTCCCAGCATTGACTGTATCGGATAGGGTATTTGATTTTTACGGACATAAAAATATTAATATTGCTGTTTTTGATCTACAGACAATACGTTCAATATACAGGAAGGCTGAAGTTTTCCATTGTATAAAATGGCATCAGGACAACCCTGGCATAAATCCCACCCCTCTGCTTCTTTCACAGGACCTCTGATTATAAGTGTTGTTTGAAAGAATAACTTACTCTTAAACAAATTTTCACTGGTAATAAGTTTTAATAATATTTTCCTGATTGACCGGAAGCGGATTAATTGAATAAGTCCTGATAACTTAATCCGATTGCTGCGGGATATAAACATATAACGATTATGACGATTGAAATATCTCGTATGCAAATGAGTACAAACTTTTTTATCTAAAAAACCATGTATTTTTGAACCTGATCCGATTGAATAGGAAAACAACCAGGCTGGTTCATCCTTTTTCACAACACCGGGTAAATATGCTGCCGGCATAAAAACACCTGAAACCATTAATTTTTCAATAACTTCGTTCATGTTTAAGTTTGCATGGATTTCCGGATGATCTGATTTATTCCAGCCAATTTCACGATATAGGGTATAAACAACAATATTGACAATGTCGCGATACTTTATAAAAAATCGGATATTGATTGATAAGTCTGATAGATTTTCTCTGCATAGAGGTTGAATAAATCCCAGGTTTATTCCTCCTATTTTCCGAAATAGTTCGCAGTACTGAGACCTTACTTCATTGACCTGAATTTCGGTTGTACAGTTTTTCCTGTTCTGGAATTTGTCAACATGAATAATGATTTGTGTTGCTCCGGATGTTTTAAGACGTATAAGATAATCCTCATCAAGATCAATGCCATTTGTATAAATCAGTGTTCTAAGTCCTTTTTGATTCGCGAAATTAACCAACTCAACCAGGTGCGGATAAACAAGAGGGTCACCTCCTGCAATCGACAACGTATGGATATTCCGGTTTTTTATCAGCCATTCAACATGACTCTTCATCTCGACAATGCTGCGATGTTTTGGGATATGATCTGATCGATCGACTCCGCGATAACAACCAGGGCATTTCAGCTGACAATATGTGGTAGGTTCAATCCATCCGTTAGGATTATCATTTCTTTCCCAGGGTAAATGATAACAATTATGAATTAAATGTTCATTGTATCTCATCAAGTTAATCTTTTATAAACTCAGGCAGAACAATTAAACCTCAGCATGATGAATTAAAAGATACAAGAATTAGGTCAAAACATATTCCATTCGGGCAATTCTGTTTTTAAAGGTAAGTATTATACGCTAAATTTGAAATGTAAGTTATGAATAGTATCTTTGATTGGTTTATTACCGCATAGTGTATTTTCTATTTTGAGTTTTAAATAAAAATATTAATCGTGCTAAATTAAGCTTCTGTTAATTTCTCAAATGATAATCATTGATCAACTTCCTGAAGTTCTTTCCCGATATATAGAATTATTTTCCACTCTTCAGCAGGAAGAATGATGAACCATGTTCAGGAATTACTCCATAATCATAGTGAATTGTATGAAATTTTTTTCCATGAGGAATAAGCGTTTTTTGTGATACGAATTTTTATATTGCCTTCATCATTTACTTGTAACTTGCTATTTATAAACAATAATAGGATGTTGGTGAAGATCAGTATAAATTCCGCAATTGATTCACAAAGTTAAATCTCAGCAGTACCAATACGTGATCATAAATTCAGAATAATTTGGAAATGATTTAGTCAGCCCTGTAGAGATGGATAAATCCATTTTGGTTGTAACGATCTGTTGAGTCACCTTGAATTGCTTCCAGTACAAAATAATATACACCGATAATTAATTCCTTGCCTGAATTTGTGTTTCCGTCCCAATATATTACAGGGGCTTCCTGCTCGTATACAAGTAGTCCGTACCTGTTAAATACCTGGAAGCGCAAAACAATGTTAAGATTTTGCGGATCGATGGTATAATACTCTCCGAGACCGGTGACAAATACATTCGGAAGTACTACAGCGTCATATACCTCGATAATTTGAGTGGATCTTGAAAAGCAGCCATATACGTCATCGATCCATAGTGTTACTTCATAAATTCCCGTATCAAGCGTAACGCTGTCTATTGCAATAGACTGATTATCAATAGTTACAACATAATCATTTATTCTTAGGTCGTCACCCGTCAATTCGTTGTATCTCCAGTTGTAAAAGTAAGTGGCAAATGTGTCTGTTATCGGATCCAGAGGAATAAACCTGAAATTATGGTTGGGGGCATATTCTTCAACCCGAAAAGCTGAGTTGATTGTTCGGTGCACAGTAATGTAATCTGTTTTGATAATGGCATCCGAGCGAAAATCATTGATCACCAAAGTAACTGTATAATTCCCTTCTGTAGTATATTCAAATTCTACCGTATCAGTAGCATTGGCAGTAATAGCCAGGCCGATACCAAAATGCCATTCAACAGTTGAAATTGTATCCGTATCAACAGTAGAAAGATCAATGGCAAAACTCACAGTAAAGGGAGTACATCCCATTGTTTCACTGGCTGTAAAATCAGTCTGAGCCTGAACCGATTCCAGCAAAAATAGTTGGATAAGTAAAATATATCCTATCCACCATCGTCTCATAGGAGCCATCATTCATGTAAAATTATGATTCTTGCTCACTTACTAACGAATATTTTTTGTCAATTTTTTAACAACTTTGAAATTATTGAAGAATTCTTTCGCAAATACACGGATAACAGTATATGTAGGAATTGCCAATATCATTCCTGCAATTCCCGCAAGCGATCCGGCGATCAAAATGACAAGAAAAATTTCCAGCGGATGTGCATTCACGCTGTTTGAAAATATAAGGGGTTGAAAAACAAGATTGTCAGTTAGCTGAACAATAACAAATACCAACACCATAAGTCCGATAAGAGGTAACAACTCCGAATTGAAATTTAACTCGAGGTGAGTGGCAATGCCAATCAACACACCGATTGAGCTGCCGATTATAGGTCCGATATAGGGGATAACATTCAGAACGGCAGCGATAAGACCGATCAGCAAACTCAGGCCAAAATCAAGACCTATTATGGTCAGGCCAATTGTAACAAGAGTAAATATCCCGGTTATCTGACCTAAAATCCCGATAAAATAGCGCATCAACAGTTGGCGTGTTGAGTTCATGGCATGTTTGAATGCCTCAACATGTTTATCGGGAACCAGAGAAAGCAAGGCTTCGGCAAACAGGCGTTCATCTTTCAGGAAAAAGAATGAAATAAAAGAGATAGCAAAAATTGCAATGAAAATATTTCCCAGGATACCGGCAAAAGAACTGAAAAAACCGGAAATAAATGAAACATTGAATATTGCAAGAGCTTTTTGTGAGAGGAATTCATGAACGGTAAATTTTTCCTGTCCGTCTACCTGGTATTTTTCGATTATACTTTCAATTTTGGCAATAGGCTCTTCCAGTGAAATAAGCACCTTTTGCGTGTCAATGGTGGATAAATCATTAACTTCATATATTACCAGGGGGATTACAATCCTGAAAAAAGCAAAGAAGACTATCCATATTAAAAGCAAGGTAGTAAGTGCCCTTGACCATTTGGGCAACCGGAATTTGTGAATTCTAAGTTTACCAAGTGCCTCAACAACAGGTCTTCCTATTAGTGCGATAACTGCTGATATGAGTATATAGGCTACAATATGAATAAAATACCAGATTGTAAGGATGGCCAGTATTATGCCCAATCCGATGAGGATATAGCGAAATGTTGTGTTCATTGCAGGATCTAATTTTTGTAAAAATAAATCTTTCCGGCAGTTCTTAAAAATATTGATACAATATTACAATCTGCGGATATTGTAAATTAAAATTCATGACAAATAAAAAATTGTTCAAATCATTTTATTAAATCTTTGTTAAAATATATAGATACAATATTTCAGAATTCTATTTTTGCAGTGAGGAAGAACAATTCTATGAAGCAATATCTGAATCTTTTAAAACATGTACTCGCCGAAGGTGAAAAAAGACAAGACAGAACAGGGACCGGGACAATCGGAGTCTTTGGATACCAGATGAGATTTAATCTTCAGGAAGGATTTCCGCTCCTAACCACAAAAAAATTGCATCTGAAATCCATTATTCATGAGTTGCTTTGGTTTCTGAGTGGAGATACCAACGTTCATTACCTCCAGGAAAAAGGAGTGAGGATCTGGAATGAATGGGCTGACGAGAAAGGAGAACTTGGGCCTGTTTATGGCCATCAATGGCGTTCCTGGACAGCTAACGAAGGAGATACTGTTGATCAGATCGGTAGTGTTATCGAATCCATAAAGAAGGATCCGACTTCCCGCAGGCATATTGTAAGTGCATGGAATGTCGGAGATCTTGGAAAAATGGCTTTGCCTCCCTGTCATGTTATGTTTCAGTTTTATGTTTCCAATGATCGGTTATCATGCCAGTTGTATCAACGCAGTGCGGATATTTTTCTGGGCGTGCCTTTTAATATCGCATCCTATTCCTTGCTTTTAATGATGATCGCCCAGGTAACGGGATTAAAACCCTATGAATTTATTCATACCCTCGGAGATGCCCATATTTATCTGAATCATCTTGAACAGGTAAAAATTCAGATATCAAGGGAGCCAAAAAAACTCCCGGATATGCGATTGAATAAAGAAATTAAAAACATTACCGATTTCAGATACGAAGATTTTACGCTTGAAAATTATGATCCCCATCCCCATTTAAAGGGTATAATATCTGTCTGATCTATGAAAAACATTTCTATCATAGCAGCCATAGGAAAGAATAATGAACTGGGGAAAGGCAATCAGTTGTTGTGGCACATTCCCGGGGATATGAAAAGATTCAAGAGAATCACTTCCGGGCATATGGTCATTATGGGCAGGAAAACCTTTCATTCCATCAACAATAAGCCTTTGTCAAATCGGCGCAATATAGTGCTTACCAGAGATACGAGCTTATATTTTCCGAATGTCGGGATTGTACATTCTGTGGATGAGGCATTGGAATTGGTAAAATCGGAAAGTGAGGTCTTTATTCTTGGAGGAGCGACTGTCTATGAGCAGTTTTTGCCTTTTACACACAGAATGTATCTGACTAGGGTGCACAGAGGATATAATGCGGATGCGTTTTTCCCGGTTTATGACGAGTCAAACTGGTATGTTATTGAAAGAAAAGATATTGTTGATGACAAACAGGCCGGTGTTGATTATTCATTTGTCACCTTAAAGAGAAGGAAGTAAAGATTTGTATAGATTAAATCCGTATTACTGATAGTATTAAAATTATGAGATATATG
>JAFGQO010000126.1 GCA_016935615.1 Bacteroidales bacterium | reverse complement strand
CGTCCAAAAATCCATGAGTGTCTGATATTATACCTATCCTCATTTTTTGCTAAATTAGATTTATAATCACGGAATTTTATGAATCGGGAATTTTTTGCTCCTGTCAATTTACTTTTCCTGGCAACCATTATTTTAGTCCTTGTATATATGGTAATTATGAGATTTCCTTTGGAAAAATATCAAATATTGAATGTATCTTTAAAAAAAATTGTTAAAATCATATCAGGAGTAATTTTTGGTTTAATCGCACTTTTTATCTATCTGAAATACAATAATTACAATCGTAATGTGGAATGATGCAGAACTTTTAGCGAGAATACAGTTCGCTTTCACGATCATGTTTCATTATATTTTCCCTCCCTTCAGTATTGGTCTGGGTTTATTGCTTGTTATTTTCGAGTCACTTTATCTGATCACCAAAGATAAACTTTATGAATCCATAACCAGATTCTGGATTAAAATATTTGCAGCTTGTTTTTCAGTAGGGGTTGCTACGGGAATTGTAATGGAATTTGAATTTGGGACCAACTGGGCCAGCTACTCACGATTTGTCGGCGATGTATTTGGTTCCCCATTGGCAGCAGAAGGTATTTTTGCTTTTTTCCTTGAGAGCGGTTTCCTGGCAATTCTCCTTTTTGGCTGGAACCGGGTTAAACCAGGTGTTCATCTTCTTTCCACTGTGTTGGTAGCCATTGGATCCATAATGTCTGCATTTTGGATAGTAGTTGCCAATTCATGGCAACAGACACCTGTAGCCTATGAAATCGTTCAACACGGAGAGAATATGCGGGCAGTTATTACTGATTTCTGGGGTATGGTTTTCAATCCCTCGTCTGTAGTCCGCTTCACTCATACCGTAGTTGCCGGATTTTTACAAGGATCATTTCTGGTCATCAGTGTGGCAGCATACTATATTCTTAAAAACAGATACCTTGAATTTGCAAGTAAATCAATAGCCATAGCACTTATTGTTGCTTTGGTAACTTCTATTGCCCAGTTAATTCTTGGGCACCAACACGGTAGGATCGTTGCCGAATATCAGCCTGCCAAATTAGCTGCGTACGAAGGATTGTATGAAACCTCGACGCGAGCGCCACTTTATATATTCGGATCTACCGATCCTGAAAAAGAGACAACCCGGGGGGTAAAAATCGATGGATTATTGAGTTATCTTTCATTTGGGGATGTTAATGAACCTGTCAAGGGGCTTAATGAATTCCCGAAAAGTGAATGGCCACCTGCCAGGACGATATTTCAAACCTACCACATAATGGTAGCATTGGGAATGTTTTTCATTTTTATCACCTTATTGAGCAGTTATTATCAGATCACGAACAAATTGTTCAAACAAAAATGGTTATTGAAGATCCTTGTTATAAGTGTGTTATTACCTGTTATAGCCAACCAGTTCGGTTGGATATCAGCAGAGATGGGACGACAACCTTGGGTAGTTTATGGTTTACTTAAAACTTCGGATGGAATATCAAAGTCTGTTTCTGCGTCAGAAGTGCTGATCTCTTTGATAATTTTTTTCCTGGTTTACACGCTGTTATTCTTTGTCTGGCTTTATATAATGGATAAAGAAATTAAGCACGGTCCGACGGAATTTGATAATATTTCGTCGTTAGAATATGCAAAAACAGGGGCCAGGATTGATTCAATCTCAAAAACATCAAAGCAATGAACATCGATTACAATGTTGTTTGGTATTTGCTCGTTGGAATCCTTCTTATCGGTTATGCCATTCTGGATGGTTTCGACCTTGGAGTGGGTGCTTTACACCTGTTTTCAAAGGGAGATTATAACAGACGAATATTGTTGAATTCCATAGGTCCTGTGTGGGACGGAAACGAAGTATGGTTGATTACGGCAGGAGGTGCATTATTTGCTGCTTTCCCTGATGTTTATGCTACAGCCTTCTCAGGATTTTATATTCCCTTTATTTTATTATTGATGGCTTTGATTTTCCGCGCAGTGTCAATTGAATTCAGAAGTAAGGAAGAAAGCCCAAGATGGCGCAAATCATGGGACATCAGCTTTTCCATCGGTTCAATAGTTGCAGCCCTTCTATTTGGGATCGCAATAGGGAATATAATAATTGGATTTAAAATCGGACCACAGAAGGAATACCAGGGCACATTTCTTGACCTGATTACTCCGTATACGGTTTTCACAGGTATATTTAACCTGATAATGTTTACCATGCACGGTGCCATTTACCTTTATTTGAAAACCGGGGGAGAACTTCAGTTTCAGGTTAAAAAGTGGATCAGGCGGATCTATCCTGTATTTATTTTATCCTTTATCATATTGACCGGAGTCACGCTGTATCTCCGACCTGAAATGATTGCTAATTTCTCTTTTGGCAGGGTACCCACATCAGATAATCCGCATAACCTCGTTATACAACACCAGTTTTGGATTTCCATCTTTGCATGGCTGGTTGTCATACTGAATGTGCTGTCCATTCTTAATATCTCCAGATCACTTTCGAAAGACAAACCTTTGCAGATGTTTATCTCCTCTTCCTGTACCATTGCAGCCCTTATTGTGTTATTTGCTCTTGGAATTTTTCCCAATATGATGATCTCTGATATAGCACCGGCTTATAACCTGGATATTTATAATGCTTCATCGACACAATATACCTTGCAAAACATGCTGTTAGTTGCCGCACTGGGTATGCCTTTTGTATTGGCGTACACTTCGGGTATTTATTGGACATACAGAGGTAAAACAAAACTCACGGAAAGTTCTTATTAATCCGTATATCAGCTTGATTTCATACGGTCATGTCCAGTTCAAGCGAGTCCAGTTCCCGGGTAATCTCTTTCAAATCCGCATCACTCACTTCAGCATCAGCAGCTTTGATATTTTCTTTAACCTGTTCTGGATTTCTGGCTCCTACCAGTGTGGAGATCATGGTTGGCTGTTTCATTGTCCAATAAATAACAAGCTGGGCCAGTGAAAGATTATTTTCATCAGCTATCGGTTTGATATCTTCCAGGAAGTTATTAATTCTTGTAAGATTCGGTTCTTTATAATAAGGTGTTGTAGGCCGGTGATCTCCATGGTTGAATGTATAATTCTTCGTGATCTTACCTGTCAGAATTCCACGTTGCAGAGGGCTGTAAGGCAATATCCCTTTGCCGTTTTCCTGGCAGTATGGTACAATGTCTTTTTCAATATCTCTTTTTACCATGCTGTAAGGGACCTGATTGGTAACAATATCAACAAATTCATTTGCTTCTTTCAGCAAATCCACCGTGTAGTTGCATACTCCGGCTGCTCTGATCTTGCCCTGCTCTTTAAGTCGGGCTACTGCTTCCATTGTTTCACTGATTGGGGTGGAAGGATCCGGCCAATGTATCTGGTAGAGGTCAATATAATCAGTTCTCAATCTCCGGAGGCTATCCTCACACTCTTTCATCACTGATTCACAGGAAGCGTATTTGTGAATGTCTACCGGATCACCGGCTGCGTCCTCACTCTTAAAGTAAAAGACACCTTTATCAGTATTCCAATGCAAACCGTATTTGGTCAGGATCTGGACTTTATCCCTGATACCTTCGATTACCTTGCCTACCAATTCTTCACTTTTGCCAAATCCGTAAGCCGGAGCCGTATCAATGGTTGTCATTCCCAGATCAATGGAGGTTTCAAGTGCAGCAAGAGCATCTTTTTCATCAGCCCCGCCCCACATCCAGCCTCCAATGGCCCATGCGCCGAAAGTGATTGATGAAACTTTTATTGGGGTACCCGGAATTTTGTTGTAAATCATTTTATTAATTTTTTATTCCTAAAACATCAAAACCTTGTTCAAAGATAATATCCACAGGGATGTCAGCATCATTCAAACGGTCAAGATCACTTTGAAGCTGTCCATCCATTATCCCAAGTTCTTTTACAAACTTGTCTACCGAATCATAGTCACCATTACCTTGTAATATCAGAACCTTCCGGGATAGGGCCTCAACAGCTTTTTCCATATTTTCAAAATTCACACGATAAGTTCCTTCCGTATCATCACGTTCAAAGGCATTCATTTGCTTGAAAAAATTGAATCTTATCATATTGGCTTTTCCGTGTGCACTTGATGCACCAAACCGGACAGATCGGAATATTCCTGCCAGGAAGGTTGTATAATATTCTTCCAGGTCACCGTCAATTTCTCCTTTCTTACTGAGTTCAGTAATCAAATAAAATCCGAGGATGTCAGCCTTGCTTTCTTCCAGGGTGGAAGCATGATCCTGAAGTGCTCTTCTGACGGTTCCGGATCCATTGACAGTATTTTTAATCCCCATTCCATGGGCTATTTCATGGAACATCGTATTACTGAAGAATGCGTTAAAATTTATCAATCCTTTCTGATCTAGGTGAATAAGTTCATCTGCAATGGGTATAAGAATCTTATCAAATTTGGCCTGCATTGCATTTTTCAGTTGTAATTTACGCGTACCTTTTTTTAGTTGGACTTCCTCGTCATTTGGCAGGTTTATGGCTATTGTTTTGCTTCCTGCATTGCAATCTCCTGCATAAAAAATCACATCATATACATTTAAATCCGCGTCTGCACCCGGTGTTTCCTGTTTGTATTCATCAGGAACGGGTAGATCTTTTTGCAATTCTGGCAGAAAACTGGCATATCTGGCAAGTCTATCACTCCATGTTTTGTCTTTTACAAGCACAAATGCTTCATGCGCGGCTTTGTAACCGAATAGCCGGTCTTCATAGGTTTCAACAGGACCGATGACGATATCAAGCGTATTATCTTTCATATCGAGCCATGCCATATCACTGGCCCTGTATTCATCGGTCAGTAATGCTTCCGCCCTGAGCTGCAGGTATTTTTTTAATCCATCACTTTCGGCCAGTGAAGCAGCCTGCTGAAGGAGCCCGGCGGCAATTCCGTGTTGCCTGGCGAATTGCTCATGATATGGGATGGTAATAATCTTTCCTTCATCATTCCTTCTTAAAAATGTATAAAGACTGGCTTTATTATCAATTGAAAGTGATTCGAATTCACTTTTCGTCATATCGACCGGATAAAAATTTGCTCCAGGTGGCTTTTCACCAATTCCATCAATGAAAGGTTTATTGTTATTTAGTCTGTCCCACGGACCATAATTGATCTTTATGAATTCTATAAGTTTTTTATCATCCGTCCTGGCCAACAGTTCCTTCATGTCGCCATAGGTTTCAAACCAGAACAATTCATCCATGATACCTGCAGCATTAATCAAAAGCGGTATCATTTTTCTTTCATTTTCGGAGAGGGTACTAAGATCAGTGGTTAATTTAAAAGGCACATACATGCCCTCAAAATAATGAATATTCTCACTATCCGCTAAGACATCTTCCTCCTGCTGTACTTTTTTATTCTGACAATTCATAAATGTACAGGTCATAATACATGTGATAATACCTGTTAATAATACTTTAAATTTCATTTTAATGGATTTTTAATCTCGTTTAAACCATTTATGCTTGCTACAAATGTTAAAACTTCATGTTTTTATTATGAATATTCATAAATTTGATATCCGGGTTTCAATTTCGCAAACATTTAAGAAATGTTCAGGTCGTATTTGGTTTTTTTTGCTTTACTGTTCGCCAATCTGTTCTGTTACGCAGATGATATCGACAGTTTGAAAAACCTGATTGCGGGAACAAATGATGAACGGGATCTCATTAATCTTCAATTTCAACTGGCAGAAAAGTACAATATTGCTGAAAATCCTAAAGATTATTATTTAACTGTCAATAAAGCCCTCCGTCTTGCAGAATCGGTTGGGGAAGAAATGGCAATTGCCCGTGCAAATAGACTATTGGGTGAATATTTTTTCAGCAACCAGGAAATCGATTTTTCATCGGAACATTATCACAAGGCGCTGGCAATATATCGGGATATTGGAGATCAGAAAACGGCAGCAGAAATACTGTTTGATATCAGTGCCATACTATTTAACTCTTCAAATTATCCGGGAGCATTACAGTATGCCAATGAATCAATGGAGATTTTCAGGGAAATTGATGACAAGAAAAATCTGGCAAATGTTCACTCACTTCTTTGTGATATTTATTCATATATGGGAGTAAATGAAAAAGCAATTGATAACTGTATCCAGTCTCTCCGTTTATTCGATGAATTGAATGTAATGGACACAAGGGCCAATCTTTTGAATTCTATTGGTAGCATATACCTTGATATGGGCCAATTTGATCGAAGTGAAGAATATTTTAACGATGCATTATTCATGGCAAATACAGCAGGAGATGCCTATATGATTGTAACATCAGTCAGCAACCTTGGGGAGATGCATTTACAGCTGGAAAATTATGAGGAAGCGTTGAAATATTTTAATAGGGCTTTGGATATTGACATGAATGAAAATGATGAAGAAGGATTAGGCTATTCCTATCTGAACCTGGGCAACACGTATTATCAAATGGGTGATTACGAAAAAGCACTTGAATATCTGGGGAAGAGCCTGACCTATGCCGACCGGTCTGTTGATCTTGAAATGCAGGCGACTGTATATTCACAAATCGGGAGCGTATATTCCGAATTAGGCAATTACAGAATGGCAATCAATTATCTTAAAAAAAGCCTTTCCGCGGCCCAGAAAATCAATGCAGATCCGATACTTTTAACCTGCTATAACAATCTGGCAAAGTATTATGATAAACTGGGCGATCAGAAAAATGCATTGATTTATTTCAAACTGGTTTTGTTGCTAACGGAAGAAATGATTAAGAATCAAAGCGCGCAAGAAATTGCGGAGACTGAAGCGATTTATAATCTAAGCAAAAAGGAGCAGGAGATACAATTACTCAGGAGTGAGAATCGGATCAAGGATCTTGAAGCATCCGAGAAAACCCTTATGAATATATGGCTAATAACGGGTTTAGTTGTATCATTAACCTTTATTGTAGTGGTTTACAGACAGTACAAAGAACAGAATAAAATGAATCAGACCCTGCAGGTACAGAAAGAGGAGCTCAAATTGGCGAAAGAGGAAATCCAGTTGCAGCGTGATGATATTGAGAAAACCAACAGGTCGCTTGAAGACAAGAATAAACAGGTTACGGATAGCATTGAATATGCGAAACGGATTCAACTTTCACTATTGCCGGATAATGAGCTTTTACGCGAATGTTTTGAGGATTCATTCGTTTTATATCTTCCAAGGGATATTGTAAGTGGTGATTTTTACTGGATAACCACAATAGAAAGGAAGACATATTTAGCCGTATTGGATTGCACCGGTCATGGCGTGCCGGGTGCATTTATGACCGTGATGGCCAATACCCTGCTGAGCCAGATCGTATTGGAAAATAAAATCACCGAACCAAATAGTATGGTGAAAACGCTTGATCAGAAGATAATTCAGAGCCTGAATCAGCATGGTATTACGCTTTCCCCTTTTGAAGGGATGGACATGTCTTTATGTATGATTGATGCAGACACAAACCTGGTTAGCTTCACTGGAGCAAAATTACCAATGTATTATGTCCATAAAGGGAAATTCGATCTATTGGAAGGTGATCGTTTTTCAATTGGCGGGAACGAATATAGAGAAAAAAGCTATAAAATAAAAAACAAGCAACTCGATAAAGGTGATATCATTTACCTTGCAACGGATGGATTTCAGGATCAGTTTGGTGG
>JAFGQO010000125.1 GCA_016935615.1 Bacteroidales bacterium | reverse complement strand
TTATTCTTAGTGAATAACCGTGCTTTCCAAAATATGTATTTTCTGTAATATAAAAACCAAGACTGCTTTTATAAGATCGAATTGTATTGGAAAAAAATTCGGGAATAACCAGTCCTGAATATTTACCATGTGCTACAAGCGATTTTTCAATGATCCGTAAATTTTTAATATCCAGGATGAAAAGACGTTCAACACTTGAAGGTTTACTATAATCAATCAGAGTTAACAGGGAATCATTGGACAACATCCGGGTGGCCCGGATCTTAGAAAAACCATTGTATGCAAGTCTGAAGGCTTCATAATTCAAGGCACTATCTGAAAACCTGTTATATATCGACCGGATGAACATTTCATCTGCTTCTGCATCAGGGACAATTTTATTTGAGCTTATTTGGTCACCGGTAATAAAAAGGAGCAACAGGTTTAACACAATCAGGAAATATCGCGAGGGCATTGTTTTTCAGGCTAATGTGCTGCAAATGTATAATAGTGAGAAGAATAAGTCAAAGCGTCAAACAAATAATTTATTAACTTTTTACCATGCAAAGGTTGTATCCGTTATGGATGTTGGGGCCCAAAGGTTTATGTTTTTTAAATTGCTTATTACGCGATGGGTTCCGAAACCTATATAACCCATGACCAGATTTCTGTCTGTAAATACTATTTTTTCAGATGCATTATTATTTACTACAATTTGCAGTTGCCTTGTAAGAATATCACGCGTAATTCTCACTTTGTTCCATGAATCTTTGTTGAATGTAACGGGCTTGCCCGACAGACGATAAGTCACACTATCATCGATATAAAAGAATACCAAAGTATCTGATGTAAAAGCGATAGTGTAGTAATTTTGTGATGTTTTGACCGGTCCGAGAAAGTAAAATCCTGAAAAACCTGATCCCAATTTTGATGTGGTTCTGAATTCGAATTCAAGAATAAAATCACCAAATACCATATCAGAGAGTATGCCTCTTGTTTCAGGAACCCACGGATTCTTCAGGCTGTCTGCGGGCACCACGCGTAAAGCGCTGCCTTTTTTATATGGAATTATTTTCCAGGAATCAGCATCCTCGGAATGCCAGGAGTTGAAGAAGCTTTTGTGTGTGCAAGCATTTGAAAAGTATGAAATATAACCTATTGGCAATTCCTGCGAGAAAAGCAAAACACCCAACCGGGAAAATAGTAATACTGTGAGAATACATTTATTCATTGGCGGTTGATTTTTCTCTTTAAGCAATAAATTTAAAAGATTCGGCATGATCAGATTGTATGATGAGGGATATCAGAAATTCAGACTTCTCAATCTATGCATAGCTTCAATAACATTCTCTCGTTCAGCGAAAGCAGAAAACCTGAAATACCCCTCTCCGGAAGGGCCGAATCCTGAGCCTGGAGTTCCAACAACATGAGCTTCTTTTAATATTTTGTCAAACAATTCCCAAGAGTTTAATCCTTTACCGGAATTTATCCATACATAGGGAGCATTCAAACCACCATAAACGTCAAAACCGATTTTTGACATACTTTCCCGCATAATCTTGGCATTTTCCATATAGTAACTGATCATTTTCCGTATTTCATTTTTTCCGGAGGAGGAATATACAGCCGCTGCTGCTTTTTGTACAGGGTAAGAAACCTGGTTGAATTTGGTTGATTGCCGGCGGTACCAAAGCGCATGCAATGAATGTTCTTTTCCATCCGGACCATAACCTTTCAATGTTTTGGGGATTACCGTATAGGCACAACGAGTGCCTGTAAAACCTGCGGTTTTGGAATAGCTTCTGAATTCAATTGCAACTTCTTTCGCTCCTTCAATTTCGTAAATAGAATGTGGAATATCTTTTTTTGAAATGTAAGCTTCATAAGCAGCATCATAAAGAATGACCGTATTATTTTGTAATGCGTAATCTACCCATTTCTTTAATTCAGATTTAGAAACGGTTGTACCGGTAGGATTATTCGGATAGCAGAGGAATACGATATCAATTTTTTGAGAGGGGATCTCGGGAATGAAATCATTGTCTGCCGTACAAGGCATATAGACCAGGTTTTCATAGTATCCGTTCTTTTGTATTTGGCCTGTTCTGCCAGCCATAACAATGGTATCGACATAAACAGGATACACAGGATCCTGAACGGCAATAACATTATTCTGTCCGAATATTTCAAGGATATTGCCGGTATCGCATTTGGCTCCGTCTGAAATAAATACTTCATCTTCACTAATCTCGATATTTCTATCCTTGTATTCATTCTTTGATATGGCCCGGCGCAAAAATTCATAACCCTGTTCAGGTCCGTAACCTTTGAAAGTTTCCTGCTTTGACATTTCATCAACTCCTTCGTGAAATGCCTGAATTACACTTGGCGCCAAAGGGAGGATAACATCCCCGATGCCCATTTTTATTATTTTTGCATCCGGATTGTTGGATTGGAATTCGCGTACCCTTCGGCCTATTTCAGGAAAAAGATACCCTGCCTGCAGTTTCACATAGTTTTCGTTTATCTTCGCCATGAGATTAAATTTGCCGTAAATATAAAGAACATATCTATCTCATTGAAGCAATGAATTACATTTATTCCATTATCAGCACCGGGAAAAACTTTTATGGAGATACTGATCCTGTTGCATTAGCTGAAGAATTTGGTACCCCGCTTTATGTCTATAATGAAAACATCTTAAGAAAACGATGCCGCGATTTAAAAGGATTGATTTCATATGATAAGTTCGTTGTGAACTATTCCCCAAAGGCAAACAGCAATCTTGAATTACTAAAAATAATCAGGGATGAAGGCTTGAGAGCAGATGCAATGTCTCCCGGAGAAATTTTTCTCAACCTGAAAGCAGGATATCAGCCCGGGGAAATTTTATATATCTGTAACAACGTGGGTGAAGATGAATTTCTATACGCCATTCAAAGCGGAGTTAACATTTCGGTTGATTCACTTTCTCAACTTGAAATGTTCGGGAAACTGAATCCGGGAGGTGAAGTTGCATTTCGACTTAATCCTGGTGTTGGAGCCGGGCATCATGAAAAGGTCAGGACTGCAGGCAGTAAAACCAAGTTTGGAATTGAAATGAAGTTGGTGCCACATGTTAAAAAGCTGTTAAAAGAATACAACCTGAAACTTATTGGGATCAATCAACATATAGGGTCCCTGTTTTTAACGGGAGAAGCCTATCTGAGAAGTACTGTAAATATTCTTAAAGTTGCGCGGGAATTCGAAGAACTTGAATTTATCGATTTGGGAGGTGGATTCGGAATACCCTATAAAAAACAGGCAAAAGAGGAAAGGCTTGATCTGAGAGATTTGGGTAAAAAATTATCGGATCGTATTGCCAAATGGACAGCCGGATATGGGAAGAAAATTGAATTTATGATAGAACCGGGAAGGTACATTGTCGCTGAAAGCAGCATATTGCTTGGCAGGGTAAACGCTGTCAAAAGCAACTATGGGATTAAGTATATTGGCACCGATATAGGATTTAATGTATTGGTACGTCCTGCCATGTATGATTCACATCATGATATTGAAATATACAGAAAGGAAGGAGAACCTTCCGATCACGAAGAAACAGTCAGAATTGTCGGGAATATTTGTGAAACAGGCGACATTATTGCCAAAGACAGAAAGCTTCCGGAGCTTTTTGAAAAAGATATTATCGGGATTCTGGATAGCGGGGCATACGGATTTTCAATGAGTTCGAATTATAACAATCGTTTGAGGCCTGCTGAAGTATTAGTAGAAGCAAATGGAAATTGCAGATTGATCAGGAGGAGGGATACACTTGAAGATCTGGCAGGAAAGTTTGTGGAATGATAATTACATTGCGGAATACTTTTCAGTTATTATCTTTACTTTGACATAAGAGTGAAAGGGATAAATTAACATATACTTTAATTTTAATAAGTTCCTGGTAATTATGGATAACAATTTTTTTGTGAAATCGCATGGCTTGGGGAATGAATATATTGTTCTTGATAGTGAAAATATTAATTTTCAGTTAACTGCAAATGCAATCAGGAGACTTTGCAATATACATTTTGGGATTGGCTCAGACGGAATCGTAATGAAAGTACCTTCCGGGAAAGCTGATTTTGGCTTCAGGGTTTATAATCCTGACGGGTCAGAGGCGGAAAAAAGTGGCAATGGATTAAGAATACTCTGCAAATATTTATACGATTATGGTTTTACAAAAGACAAACAGTTTTCGTTGGAGACACTGACAGATATTGTATATGCAGAGATTGTCGAAGAGATAGATGGAAAGGCTTTCAAGATCGCGGTGGATATGGGGAAGGCAGTTTTTACAAGTGCCAATATACCAGTGAATTCTCACAAGTCTGAATTTATAGGTGAAATTATTGGTGTTGGGGACACGAAATTTGAAGTGAATTGTGTTTCTGTTGGCAATCCCCATTGTGTAATAATAAAGGATAACCTGAACGAAGAGGAGATAAAAAAATATGGTCCGCTCATTGAAAATCATACATTGTTTCCAAACAGGATCAATGTTCAGTTTGCCAAAGTTCTTTCCAGAAACGCAGCCCAAATATTGATATGGGAGAGAGGAGCAGGATATACCCTTGCATCTGGCAGTTCATCCTGTGCAGCCTCCTCGGTTCTGGTTAAAAGGGGATTGATTGACGGAGATCTGACAATGAACATGCAGGGAGGCACACTGAAAATACAAATTGATAATGACTGGAACATTCGGATGACCGGGGAAGTAAGGGAAATCGTCAGTGGAGTTTTAAGTAAGGAATTATTACAAGACCTGCAATTGCCGGTATAATGTAATGTATTGCTATGCGAATAGGTTACGATGCCAAAAGGGCTTTTTATAACCGCAGTGGATTAGGAAATTACAGCCGCGATCTGATCCGATTGCTGATGCAGTTCTATCCTGAAAATGAATATTTTCTGTATACTCCAAAAACCAGGAACAGAATTCATTTCTCTGATGAAGAAAAGGCAAAGATAGTATCTCCTCAAAAAGACAACAGATTGACTCAGGCTTACTGGCGATCCTGTCAATTAAAAGATCAGCTTCTAAAAGATAAGATCAACCTTTATCATGGACTTAGTAATGAATTACCAAATGATCTTCATAAAAGCAGGATCAGATCCATTGTCACTATTCACGATCTTATTTTTTTGCGCCATCCGCAATGGTATCCTGCAATTGACAGGTTCATTTATAAGAAAAAATTCAGTTACAGCTGTCAGATCGCTGATACGGTAATAGCTATAAGCCAGCAAACCAGGATTGATCTTCTGGAGTATTTTCAAATTAATGAAAGAAAGATCGAAGTTATTTACCAGGGCTGTAATCATGTATTTAAACATTTTCTTGCAGACGATGAAAAGAAAAGAATTAAAGAAAAGTGGAAATTGCCTGATGAATATATGTTGTATGTCGGAACAATTGAAGCAAGAAAAAACCTGCTATCCGTTGTAAAATCACTGCATCTCGGGAAAATTACTATTCCTCTTGTAGTTGTCGGCAAACAGACCAAATACTACAAAAAAGTCAAAGAATACATCGATAAACACGCTGTAAAACATATTTATTTTCTTCGTGAGGTATCCGTCTTGGAATTGCCTGGAATATACCAGATGGCGAGTTTGTTTATTTACCCGTCTGTTTTTGAAGGTTTTGGAATACCAATTCTCGAAGCTCTTTATTCGCGTATTCCTGTAATCACCTCAAAAGGAAGTTGCTTTAAAGAAGCAGGAGGAAAATCATCAATTTATATTAATCCGATGGATGTTGAAGAAATGATTCATGCGATACAGATTGTTTTAAAGGATGAAGAGCTTCGTAAGAATATGATCAGCAGGGGCTATGAACATGCTCAACAGTTTTCGGATGATCGGATAGCCGGAAAAATCTTTCTGTTATACAAAAGATTATGCAATGAATTGTGATGTAGACAAAGCAGTTGATGTTCTCAGAAAAGGCGGATTAATTTTATATCCAACTGATACAATCTGGGGTATAGGCTGTGATGCAACAAATAGCGAAGCAGTGGAAAGGATATATACTCTGAAAAACAGGAGAGATAAAAAAACCATGTTGGTTTTGGTTGATACGGAAACAATGTTGCAACAATATGTAAGAGAAGTTCCTGAAATAGCCTGGCAACTTCTTGAAGTATCTGAAAAGCCCTTAACGATAATCTATCCGGGAGCTAAAAATATTGCAGCGAATTTAATGGCTGAAGATGGCAGTATAGGGATTCGTATTTCAAAGGATGATTTGTGTTTAGAATTGATCAACAAATTCAAAAAACCGGTTGTATCAACCTCTGCAAATATCAGTGACGATGTTTCTCCCCGCACATTCCATGATATTTCTGAAAAAATTAAAATGGGGGTTGACTATATTGTTTCCTGGAGACAGAATGATACAAAACCAGGCAGGGCATCATCAATTATTAAACTTGAGACAAATGGAACTTTTTCCATTCTTAGAAATTAAATCAAACCTTTCCCTTTCATTTTAACCCATTTATGAAGAATTACTCCGCAAACGTTTTCAATTTCAGGATTTGATAAGTGATCAGGATAAAATAAGTATTCAATTTCTTAAAAATCAGCCTGCTCAGCAGAATTTTTGATCAGAATGTATAGACCAGAGCCTGAATACGCATCTGATTTGCCATACAGCAGTAGATTTTTTAGTATAAGGGAAAAAATTGTGCTTGAAAATGCATTTCTCCGCAAACGTTTGAAACAATGCTTAGCTTTTAAAAACACCTATTTTCAGGATATTACACCTTACTATAAAGTTGAAATTCTGCTTTTTCATTAGTTACATTTGATTAAGTAATCCTCAATGAGGAAACATAAACCTTTTCAATTTATACCTATGACAAAGAAACCGACTTTATCGTTCTGGCAGATCTGGAATATGAGCTTTGGCTTTCTGGGAATACAGTTCGGGTGGTCTTTGCAAATGGCCAATATGAGCCCTATTTATGAATACCTTGGAGCCGCGCCAGAAGATATCCCGATTTTATGGCTGGCTGCTCCTATGACTGGTTTGATTGTACAACCTATCATCGGGTATTTTAGTGACCGCACATGGAATTGGCTGGGAAGACGCAAACCCTATTTCTTAACTGGTGCAATTCTCGCTTCTTTAGCACTTTTGATAATGCCCAATTCATCAGCTTTATGGATGGCTGCCGGATTATTGTGGATTTTAGATGCTTCAATAAATATAAGCATGGAGCCTTTCCGTGCATTTGTTGTTGATATGTGTCCGGAAAAACAAAGAACCAGAGGATTTGCAATGCAAAGTTTAATGATTGGATTAGGATCAGTTATTGCATTTGCTATGCCGTATCTTCTGACTAATGTTTTAGGAGTAGAAAGCAGTGGGAGTGAGAATGAAGGAGTACCACTATCAGTTAGGATCTCATTTTATATAGGCAGTTTGGTTTATATAGGAGCTGTTTTATGGACAATTATTTCTACTAAGGAATATCCGCCGGATCTCATCCAAAGCAGTGGTAAAGAAAACTATTCTGAGAAACTGTTTAAAGAGATATTCAACTCAATAAAAAATATGCCTAAGACAATGAGGCAGGTTTCTCTGGTGCAATTCGTTACCTGGCCAGGATTGTTCCTTATGTTTTTCTATTTTTCAACGGCTGTTGCTGCTGAAATATTTCATGGACAACCTGGAACAGATACTTATCGTGAGGGAGTAGAGTGGGCTGGTATTTGTTTTGCATTTTACTCCTTGGTTACTTTTGTCTTTTCATTCTTTATACCAAAAATTGCCGATCTGCTTGGTAAGAAAATCACTCATCTGGTTTGTTTAACACTGGGCGGAATAGGATTAATATCTGTTTATTTTATTAATGAACCGTTTTTATTACTAATATCCATGACCGGTGTTGGAATGGCCTGGACAAGTATCCTGGCTATGCCATATTCGCTTATGGCAGGGAGTTTACCAACGAATAAAGTGGGAATTTATATGGGCATATTTAACTTCTTTATTGTACTGCCTGAAATTATTGCCTCTTTATTTTTTGGATGGATTATGCATAATCTGTTGGGTAATAGCAGAGTTACAGCTTTGGTAATAGGTGGGATACTTTTTATACTTGCCGGGATTTTAACTCTCAGGGTAAAAGAAGAATAAAAAATGATCGTTAATGCCTGCATATTTGATTTGGATGGCGTTATTGTGGATACGGCAAAATACCATTATATGGCATGGAAAAGACTTGCCGGGGAAATGGGATTTCATTTTTCAATCGAACAGAATGAAAAATTAAAAGGCGTTAGCAGGTTGGAATCATTGGAAATATTATTAAAGGTTGGAGGAATAAAACTAAGCGAGGCAGAAAAAAGGGAAGCTGCTCAGAAAAAAAATGCATGGTATGTTGATTACATATCTTCAATGAATCCGGAAGAAATATTACCCGGTGTAACCAGCTTTTTTGATGATTTACGAAAAAATAGAATAAAAATTGCTCTTGGCTCAGCAAGTAAAAATGCAGGATTTATATTGCAGAGGCTTCGACTTGATGATTGTTTTGACACTGTTGTGGATGGCAATAAAATTTCCAGGGCAAAGCCCGATCCTGAAATTTTTTTGATTTCAGCGAAAGAGTTGAATACAGATCCCCGGGAATGTATCGTGTTTGAAGATGCTCAGGCTGGTATCGAAGCAGCAAACAATGCCGGTATGATATCGGTTGGTGTTGGTGACCCGGAGATTCTTGAGCAGGCTGATCTTGTTATTTCCGGTTTTAGCAATCT
>JAFGQO010000124.1 GCA_016935615.1 Bacteroidales bacterium | reverse complement strand
CAGTGTTCCCATTACGGAAACGCTGACCAATACGGGGAATGATTCGGCCAGGGTGATCTATACGATCACACCGTGGACGGTAGATGCGGGTGGCAGCCTGAGGTGTCCCGGAATACCAATTGATGTGGATATCTGGGTAGAGCCAATCCCTGAAGTAACTTTGAAACGTCAGGAAGTGGGAGGTGAAGGAAGCAATTCTATTTTCTGTTCGGGTCTGACCACAAACATACAGACTAACAGCATCACTGAACCCACCTATGGAGTCAGGTTCAGATATACTATTGTTCCTGATTCTCCTCCGGATATAAACTTTGTATATTCTGCCGATACCTTTGATTTGCAAAAGCAAGACTCTATTGTTGATGTAATAACAAATCTTTCTTCAGATGTTCAGGGTATTACAATAGAAGTCACACCTTATCTTATTGATCCTTCAGGCAATCCGAAATGCGAAGGCATTACAAGGACTATGAATTATGAGATCACTCCTCCGCTGATCATGAGAGACTCTGCCAAATCGTATATATTTGACACATTGAATTTGCGATGTTTTAAAGACAATTCCGGAGTTATTTACTTTAATTCTGCAGGCGGGATTTCAGCCTATGCAGCTTATGATTTTTATGATCTTGAATATTCTTTCCAGGGGAATCCGCTTTTATCAGGGGAGAGGGATTCAATGAATAATTTGGCAGCCGGTGATTATCTGATTGAGGTGAATGACTGGTCCGGATGCAATGAAGATACAACCATTACTTTAAACCAGCCTGATTCCCTCTGGAGTCATTTTGAACAAATTGAGGATGTAATATGCAATGGAGAAATTGGAGTATTTGAAATAGTACCTGAAGGAGGTACCCGATATTACGATGCCATTGACGATACATCTTATGGTTACGAGGTAACGTGGGATGATGTGGGAACATATCCTTTTATGCCACCTTATCCGAATCCGTTGCCTTATGTATCGACAGGATTTTATTCATGGCATATTTATGACTCAAACGGATGTTATACGGACGGAGCTTACCAGGTAATCGGAGAAAATGCTCAAATTCAGGAATTTGAGGCTGAACCTACTTATGGAGAAGGTGCATTTGAGACAGGTATCAGTTGTTATGGCGCTGATGACGGGCAATTGTACACAAGAGTACAAAGCAGCGGATTGAACTTAGATTATTACCTGTATAACGAGGCTGATGTGTTATTAAGTTCCGGTTCGTCATTCCAGCAGACGTATTATTACAACGATGTAATACTTGGTCCCGGTTTGTATTATGAGCTTGTTGTAACTCCGAGCGGGTGTGTCGATACTGCGTATTATGAACTGACAGAGCCTGAACCTATACGAATCGATGATACACTCTACAGTATTTATAACGATTATTACAATGTTTCCTGCTTTTATTCTTCGGATGGATCAATTGCATTGTATGGAGTAAACGGAAGTCATAGCAATTATGAATACTTGTGGCAAAATGAAGGAGTGACAATGCCTGGTGAAACTTCAAATTCAATTCATGATGTTACGGCAGGAAATTACAGGGTACTCATAACCTCAGATGATCTTTGTACAGACACATTTGAGTTTGAACTTGTTACACCGTCTGAGATCATTTTATCGGCCAATGTTACGAATATAGATTGTTATGGGGATGCTTCGGGGGTAATTGTTCTGAACTCATCAGGAGGCATAGGCCCCCATGAATATTCATGGGAAACACCAGGACTTTCAGGTTCACAAGCCAGTGGTCTGGTAGCAGACACCTATATTTATTCAGTTGAAGATAGTCTCGGATGCGTTGTAACGGATACTACAGTGTTGACTCAACGACCTCCAATAACCGTACAACCTGATATAAGTGATTACAACGGATTTGAGATCAGATGTGATGATGGGTCAGATGGATGGATTTCTGTACTTTCAGAAGGAGGTACCGGCGATCATACTTATTCATGGGATTTTGAAGGTATAGGTGTTCCGGGGGATACAAATAAGATCACAGGATTACAGGAAGGAACATACAATTTGCAGATTACCGATGCCAATGCCTGTGTATTTGATACCAGTTACACACTTGCCGCACCTTCAAGAATTCGTATAACAACTACTTCTCATCCAAAAGTATGTTCAACACTGGGTTGGATTGAAACCAATTCAGTCAGAGGGGGCATACCATTTCCTGAAGATTTGTATCAACTGCAATGGAGCAATGGCAGCAATGAATATGTTGTGAATGATCTCTCTGACGGTACGTATTATGTGACAGTGACCGATTTCAACTCATGTTCTGTTGTTGATTCGGCCATTGTTGAACTGGAATCATCTATGGAAATAAAAATACAGATTAGAGATAGTATTCAGTGTCAGGGATATTCAAACGGTGTTCTGGGTGTTGATCTTTTGTATGAAACATATCCATTACAGGTATTTTGGAACGGACAGCCAGGTGATACTTTACTGAATGATGTTTCAACAGGTGAATACACTCTAATGATTACAGATGATAATGAATGTATTTCCTACGATTCGATTCAGGTCACCGAACCTGGCCCGATTGAACCTGTGATTGATGTTTATGATGCCCGTTGTTTTGATTCAACTGATGCAGTTGTTGAATTCAGTGCAACCGGAAGCAATGGAGGTTTTTCATATTTCTGGAACGATAGTCTTGTACAGGGACCATGGATCGAAAATCAAAAAGCAGGAGAATATCAATTGTCATTTGTTGACAGGAAAGGATGTTCCAAAATAGAAATTGTAATCATTGAACAACCTGATAAGATTGAAATCCTTACGTATGATGACGATATATTTCATCCGTATTGTGCATATTCAGATAATGGAAGAATAAAAGTAACAGTAATCGGGGGTATTCCACCTTATAATTATGAATGGTTAGATCAGGATGTTTATACGGATACGATATCAAATTTGGGTGTAGGTGAATATATCATTCTGGTTACCGATAATCATGGATGTACTATGCAAAGGGTCATTACTCTTGAACCATTGCTGGCAGCTTGTCTGGATATACCTTCAGCCTTCACACCTAATAATGATGGGTATAATGAAACGTGGGTTATTCTTGATCCATCAGATGAAAGCATTCCGGTTTCCCAGACTTATCCGGATCTGATCATTGAAGTATTTGACAGGAATGGGAGAAAGGTATGGACTTCAAGCAGAGGGTATACAGAACCCTGGGATGGCAAGGACAAATACGGAAGACTTCTGCCGGTTGATACATATTATTACTTCATTCATCTCAATAATGGAACAGGTGTAATCATTCAAAATATTATTACAATAATCCAATAAATGCGCTTTTAGTCTATCAATAACTTTTATTAAATAATGCCGTATATTGTAAATCAGTTAATTATATTTACGAACGACCATATTGACTTAGTGACCGACGTACATGCGCAAATTTGCTATCATATCCATGTTAGTCTTTTGTAGTATATGGAAGACGTATACACAACAGATCCCTATTTACAGTCAATATATTTTAAGTGAGTTTCTTATAAATCCTGCTGTGGCCGGGATAGATGGTATGACTACCATCAACTTATCCGGTCGTAAACAATGGATAGGATTGCAAAATACTCCGGAGACTTATTCTGCAAGTATCTCAACAAGAATTTTAAAATCGCCATTCTCAATTAAAAAGCGCAAATACAAAGCGGGATCCAAAGGAAGGGTCGGTCTTGGAGCTGCCTTCATAAGTGATAAGAACGGAGCGATTAGCAGAACAAACTTTAAATTCACTTATGCATATCATATCTTCATTCAGAATTATCAATTGTCTTTTGGGCTTGAAGCGTATGCAATACAATTTAAAATTGACAAAAGTCTTATTGAATTCAGAAATCCGGATCATCCGGATATTGAAAGCTTGCTTGGAAAATCGGCATATGTACCTGATGCAGGAGCAGGCATTAATTTTTCAACCCGTAAAGTGAATGTTGGGTTTTCAGTAACAAATATATTGCAATCACCCATAAAATTCGGAGATGTAAATATCGCTTCAAGTGAATTAAAGCATATACGAAATTATACTGTTTATGGTGTTTACAGGATGGAAATGAATAACCGGAATTGGAATTTCGAACCATCATTCATTCTGAGAGGGAATGAAAAATTAAGTTTTACCGGCGATATTTCAGGCAGGCTCATTTACAGGAAAGAATACTGGGCCGGGTTATCAGTTCGTACTTCAGGAGAATTGATATTACTTCTCGGAATTAAAATGAACAGAATATATATCGGGTATTCATTTGATTATGGATTCAATCAGATGTCGAGACTTAGTTACGGTTCACATGAAATAATGGTTGCCATCAAACTGGGAGATAGTCTCAGAAGATACCGCTGGCTCGAAAGATACTAATTATCATCTGGTTTCAGTTTCCTCAGTTCAAGTGCCAATGCTCCGATAATCAGCAACAATAAGAGACCTGAGCTTGCATAAGCAATTTTATTTCCGATAAAATAAGATTTTGGTTCAAATCTGAATTCAATTTCATGTTTTCCTTCGGGCACGACCATAGCACGTAATATATAATTGGCTCTGAAATAAGATGATCTTTCACCATCGACGTATACATTCCAACCTTTTGGATAATAGATTTCGGAAAAAACCGCAACCTGCGGAACAGCAGAAACAGATTTGTAAATCAAATTGTTTGGAGTATACGAAAGCAACCTGATGAAAGCAGAAGTATCTTTTTCATCCGGTGTGATAGTTAATAGATCCTTAAACCGTTTATCAACTACTGTTTGATCTTTATTGTTGATGCTGGCAAGCAACGCAATTTCTTCATCAGCATCCTCAGCCCATAATATCCTGGAAACAAACCATGCATTTCCATATGCATAATCGTTTATAAGAGGTATGGCTTCGGGATTGTAAATAACATAACGCATATTTAACATGTTGAGTGTATTGCATTGACGCAATACACTATCAGCCAAAGAAATACGACCTTGCTGAAGCGCACCGATAATACGTTGCATTTCAGGGAAGATTTCATAATCAGCAAGTTCCTGGTATCTTCTCATTTTTGCACCGTGATAACCTCCAATGGATTTATGATAATAAGATGTGGTTGCATCCATAAAAGGACTTACAGAGAGATTTAATACCCTGTAACCAGGATCTTTATCCCTTAAGATAAAATTATCGGCTTTTGTTTTTGGAATAGGATTTTTGTATTCTTTTTTCGTAACAAAATCGTCATTATTCAGGTATCGTTTATCAATTGCCCACATATCCATAAGTATTAATAATCCCAATCCCAGGATGAGGTAATTTGCCATGATTTTTTGTTTCAGATACAGATAGATCAAACCTGCTGCAAGAGAGATATATACCATTGATCTGAAGGCATCTTTTCGCAAAAGCATCAGCCTGTCAGCCTGAATTGCCTTCACAAATTCATGTGCACCCTGGGCCAGATAGCCTTTGTCTGCTTCTCCTTCAAAATCAAACCACATTCCGGCAGTAAGCAGGAAGAAAAAACAAATACCGGCGGTTATATAAAAAGCTTTCAGCAAATGCTTTTGTGCAACAGTTTTATCCATATCTTCTTTTAAGATTTTGTTTAAAGCCAGAATACCCAGCAAGGGAATAGCAAAACCTGCAATAATAAGTGTCATCGAAACAGACCGGAACTTATCATAACCCGGAACAAAATCAAGGAAAAAATCAGTAAAACCGGCAAAATTCTTACCCCAGGAGAGAAAGACAGACAGAATGGTTACAGTTAAAATCCACCATTTGACTTTGCCTTTTATGATAAACAGGCCAAAAACAAACAAGAATACTACAATTGCTCCTGCATAAAACGGACCTGATGTAAAAGGTTGAGAACCCCAATAGGTAGGAACATGTTTTATTGTTTTTTTTGCATTACTGGCTCCCTGTACCTTTCTAAGAAATTCATAGGTTTTGGATTTTTCGGGCAAGGGATTATTGGATGAACCACCTTTAAAATTTGGAATGAGAAGAGTAAATGTTTCACTGATCCCATAGCTCCACTGTGTGATATAATCCTTATCAAGTCCTGAGGTCTGATTTTCAATATTGGCAGTGAGTTCTGATTTCCCTCTAATAGAATATTTGCTGTATTCATAAGTAGTCCAGAAATTCGATAGATTAGAACATACTGCCAATACAGCTACAAGTGAAAGTGATGCCAGAGCGGTTACAAATTGTTTGTATCTGTTTTCCCTTATTACAGCGATCAATTCGAATAATCCATAGATTAAAACAATAAGCAATGTATAATAGGTAATCTGAAGATGAGCAACAAAGATTTGCAGAGAGAGGAAAAGACCCATTAGGGTGCTGCCGATAAGATATCTACCTCGAAACGCAAGATAAACTCCCGCAATTATTGGAGGCATATATCCCAGAGCAAATACTTTGGAAACATGTCCGGCGGCAATAATTGTATACAAATAAGATGAAAAACCATATGCAATAGCACCGGAAATACTCAACCATTTATTTACTCCGAAAGCAAGCAGAGCAATATAGAAACCGATTAAGGATAAGAAAATGAAACAAACAGGACGCCAATTGAATAATGTGAAGATAAAATGGTTATGAAAAAAACGGAAGATGTTTGATTTGTATTTTGCAGAAATCAAATAGCCGGGCATACCACTGAACTGGCTGTTAGTCCAAAGTGCTTCTTTGCCTGTTTCGTTACGGTAATCAACCAGTTCTTTGGACATTCCCTGAAATTGCACTACATCACTTTGTCTGAGGTTTTTCCCTTCAAGGGAAGGATACATATATGCAATAGATAGTATCAAGAATACAATCAGCGCAACTGCAATACTTAGTACGTTTTCTTTAATTACCTTCATAAGATAAAGTTTTTCTGTTTACAATTTTGCACTAAACTATTCAATTCTCATTAGATTTAAAGTGATTATTTATTTGAGTTGTCAAATAAATATATTTTTGTTGTATAAATAGCCTTTACAAACAAATCCTGATTTAGATGAGAATTCTTATGTTGCTTGAAAAAGATTTTCCTCCCGACGGAAGAGTGGAAAATGAGATTCAGGCACTACGAAAAGCCGGACATTCTATAGACTTGTTATGTATTACGAGTATGAGTTCGCATATAGAGGAATACCTGGAAGGAAAAATTTTCAGATCACATCTTTCAACAATCAATTACAAATTAAGTGCCCTGGCATTAGACTTACCTTTTTATTTTAAATTTTGGAAAAAACATCTGAAGCGTATTCTTTCTGAGAACAAGTATGATATTTTGCATGTTCATGATTTGCCGCTGGTTGAAGTTGCACTCAGATTAAAAAAGAAATTCAACATTAGGGTAATAGCAGATTATCATGAGAACAGGCCTGAAATAATGGGATATTATCCTTATTTAAAAACATTTCCTGCCAAATATATTATTTCGTTAAAAAAATGGCATAGCTATCAGGAAAAGGTGAGTTCCCTGGTTGATCGTTTAATATTGGTAACACCTGAAGCAAAAGATCACTATGTAAAACAATATAAGGTTCCGTCAGATAATATTTATGTTGTCCCGAATTATGCAAACATTGATCATCTGTCTGCAATACACATACGCAAGGAAATTGCAAAAAGTGTTTCAAATAAATTTTGCATAGTCTATTTTGGTGACACAGGGATTAGAAGAGGCACTCTTGATTTGATCAGAGTTGCCAGTTCATTAACTGATTATCCGGATATGAATTTTATAATCATAGGGCATAGTACAGAACAGAAAATGCTTGAGAAGACGATTCAGAAATTGAATGTATCAAATGTAGAACTAACAGGTTTTATGCCTTTTGAAATTGCTTCATCCTACTTGTACGGATCAAAAATAGGTTTATGTCCTTTTCATCGTAATATCCATCATGACACAACATATGCAAACAAAATGTTCCAGTATATGTATTATGGATTGCCGGTAATTGCAAGCAACTGCCCTTCTCAACAAGCAATAATTGAAAAGGAGAAATGTGGTATTGTATTTGAAGCTGGTAACCGGGAAGCATTGAAAACATCTATACTCGAGTTGTATCACGATACTGCAAAAAGACAAAAAATGGGAAAAGCAGGGAATGAATCTGTGATAAAAAAGTACAATTGGCAGAATGCCGGGGATGAAATCAAAAGACTATACAATTCATTATCATAAAAGTGAATTTATTTATGTTCTTCAATATTATGGATTTGAAGAAAAGCATTAAATACTACCAAAGTGGGAATTATTATTAAGCAATCGATTCGTGGTACCGTTTATTCCTATTTAGGGGTTATTCTGGGGACAATTAATGTCCTGGTTCTTATGCCAAACCTTCTGTTGGCAGAAGAAATAGGATTAATAAATCTTTTGGTGGCGTTGTCAAATATTTTTGCTGAGTTTTCGGCTTTAGGCTTTAATCAGGTTACAACAAGACTTTTTAGTTATTTCCGTGATAAACAAAACAAAAACAACGGATACCTGTTTGTTGTGCTTTTGGTAACCTGTATTGGGTTTATTTTATCTGTAATTGTATTCTTTTTTGTAAAGCCTGCTCTTATTAGCAGTGGTGGAGGGAACACATCCTTATTTGCCAACTATATATTTTTGCTCATACCCCTGATTGGAGGAACTTTATTTTATAATGTTTTTGATAATTTATTGAAAGTACTTTATTCATCAACTGTAGGAACTTTTTATAAGGAAGTAATTTTCAGGGTATTGGTTTTTATAAACCTGTTGATGGTTTATTTGGATTTATACAAATTTCATGTATTTCTTGTAATATATATCATTACTCTTCTCCTGCCGACGGTATTTTTATTTATTAATATAGCCAGAAAAGGAGAGCTTTCTTTTAAAAGATCAAAAGGATTTATTGGTTCCGGGCTTCGAAAAGAAATGATTAAAGTTGCCTCCTTCGGTATGATGTCGAGTGTTGCCAGTATGGCAATAATAAATATTGATAAATATCTGGTTACTGCTTATCTTGATCTCAAATCAACAGGGATATATTCAATAGCTTTTTTTATGGGGAGTTTAATTCTTAAACCATCGGCAGCACTTTCCAAAATATCTTCGGTCATTCTTGCCGATAGCTGGAAAAACAATGATTTAAAGACCATATTTACAATTTACAGGGAGGGATGTGCCCATATGTATCTCATTGGCGTATATATTCTCTTGGGAATATGGATTAACATTGGAAATATTTTTCATTTGTTACCCTCTGAATATGCTAATGGTGAGATGGTAGTGCTTATCATAGGATTGGCTTTTCTGGTTGAAATGATATCAGGTGCAAGTGGTATGATTATGGTCACATCAAGAGATTTTCCTCTGCTTACGTATTTTCGTATTTTGTCTGGTGTCGTGCTGGTTATAGCAGGATACTTTCTGATTCCTGAATATGGAATAAATGGTGCGGCATTTTCTGTATTGTGTTCTCATCTGATTCTTTCAATATCTAAAATTGTATTTATGTATATAAAATTCAGGATTCATCCTTTTGATCGGAAAATGCTATTTATTTCTTTAATAGCACTACTATCTTATGGGCTTATTATATTTTTGCCTGAACTTCAAAATATATTTGTTGATATTGTAGTAAGAAGTGGTTTATTTACATTGCTGTTTTTATTTCTTACCCTTAGTTTTAAAGTATCACAATCTGTCAGGGATATCTTTCAAAGTGTTATAAATAAAGTTAAAAACCTGAAATAAAAAGACTATTGATCTGAAAGTAAACAAGAAACTGGGAATGATAAAACAATTGGTAAATTATTTACGGCTGCATTTTCCGAGATTATACTTTGGAATGGTTGGAGCTTATGAGAAATTAACTTCCGGGAAACCAACAATTTATATATTCGATAATTGTGGTGGCAGCTTTAAAGAATACATAGCAAATCATACTATGGATCAAAAGCTTGAGATATTGAAAAACAACCTGGATGAATATTCCAATCATACTGTGGATGTACTTTTTAAACGTTTACTGAATTATCCTGAGCGTAAGTATGGATTAAGAATAGTACCTGATGATTCCTTTATAATCGGAGGAATGCTTTATGAAGAAAAGCCTGAAACCAGAAAAAAAGTCAAGCATGAACTGCGAAAAATCAGCAGAAACATAAAATTCCCCCGCAATTCTATGGATCCGTCAGTTTTTTATTTTGATCATGGATTGATTTATCTGCCGGTAACAATTAAGGAATATCTTTACAATACTGATTTTATAGACCTTGGAGCGTATTTTGGTGATTCGGCTCTGGCTTTGACCAAATACAATTATAGAAAGATCTATTCTGTTGAGTTTTCAAAAAAGGCCATTGAAAATTACAGGCTATGGATGAAAATAAACAATATTAGTCCAGACAAATTTGAGATTATTGAAGCAGCCATGTCAGCAAGTGATGATAATCCTCCAATTTATTTGTCAGGAAACGATTATTCTCTTTATTCCGATTTACGTTGCGAGGAAAAAGAGGCACGTATTAAAATCAAACAACGTTCGCTTGATTCAATTGTTGAACAATATCACATACAACCGAAATTTATTAAGGCAGATATTGAAGGGTATGTTCTGGAATGCATGAAAGGCGGAGAAACTACATTAAAGAAACACAGACCGGTTCTTTCACTAGCAATCTATCATAATCCTTATGAGTTTTTTGAAACCAAGCCCTTTTTAGAGAATCTTCTGGATGATTATACTTTTATTATAAGGAAAATGGCTGTTAAACCATTAGGATTGAGAAGTCATGCAGAAACAATGTTAATGGCTTATCCGAATGAATTAAAGAAATATTGATCCGGTTAGTTATTTTCTTTCACAGTAAACAATAAGATAACGTGGATAGAAGTACCTTAAAATCGGGCGTATCCCTATTTGTCGTATAGGTGAGGCCCATTTTTCAGATTCCACAACAGTCCAGCCTGTTTTTTCAAGCAGCCAGACAAATTGTTTTTCTTCAAATTCATGATAATGTCTATCCCATTCATTTGTTTTACTCCAGAAAGCAGATTTGAACCAAAGGCGCAATGGGACGGTGGCAATAAGTTTTTTGGCTTTTATAGCTTTCAGTATATTATAAGGAGCCAGCATATGCTCAAAAATCTCAAAAGCAGTGACGGCCTCATAGCTTTCATCTTCTACTGAAGTATGATCCTGATCCAGATCTTCACCTTTTGTATTTTCAACTTTATATCCCTTTTCAGCAATTCGTTTTGCCAGTTCATTTGAGGTACCCAGATCGAGTATTTTCCCTCCTTTTGAAACATACTTTTCAATGTATGCCAGTGATTTAGTATATCGTTTTCTTTTACTCATAGTTTTTTTTCTGATGAAAAGAAAAAAATTTTGAATGGATCATTTTGTTAATTGATCAAGATAATTACACACTTTTTTTGCAAGATTTTTCCTGCTGTATTTATCAATTCCCAAAGGGACTAATTTTAATTTTTTTGATTTGAACAATTCATAATAATGATTGAGGATGCTGGTCATTTTCGCTGCATTGTTATAGGCAATTATTTCGCCTGTACGTGTTTCTTTTAGTATTGTTGCTGTATCTCCATCTTCAGGTCCTATAGAGATTATGGGTCTTCCTGAAGCCAAATATTCAAAAAGCTTACCGGGAATAATACCCATAACATTTGGGGTATTGTTCAGAGGGAGCAATAATATTGAAGAAGAACAGAGAACCCGGACTACCTTTTTGTGTTCCATATATTCAATATGGTTTACATATTCAGCTAGCTGATATTTATTAAGTTCTTCAAATACTCTGTAATCAACAGTACCAATAAGGATTATTTCAAGCAAGGTTTTAAGGTCAACATGATGTTCCAAAAGAGAAGATAAGGTTTCCCAGAGCAATATGGGATTACGATCATTGTTCATTGATCCAACATGTACGATGGAAAACTTTGTGTTTTGAGGGAGGGACACCTTATCAAATTCTTCATGATCAAAACCATTTGTTATGGTAACAATCCTCTTTGCTCCAAGTGATCTTAAATCTTTAGCCCAATTTGGACTTACCGTTGTAACAAGGTCAGCAGAAGCAAGTACTTTCTTCTCAAGCCGGTGGTTTGCTTTATCAGCGAGTTTTGTGAGACCAAGTTGATGATAAAAATCGATATTTGTCCATGGATCACGAAAATCGGCCAGCCATTTAGTCCCGGTACCTCTTGCGAGTTTAAGCCCGATCAAATGCATACTGTGTGGTGGCCCGGATGTAATGATAGCATCCACCGGATCATTTTTAAGGTGCTGTAATAAAAATTTCACAGAAGGGCGAATCCAATATTTTCTTGGATCGGGAATAAATAAATTTCCGCGGATCCAAAAAAGTAATTTCATCTTCCAGGAAGACTTCTTCTTTGAAGACAGCAATCCTATACCAACATTGTCATCATGTTTTCCCGAAATGATCTTCTGATAGAATTCTAATGGCTCAAAAATCGGACGTTTTAATACTTCTATGTTCTCCGGGACATCTTTTAGCAGTGAATCATCTTTTCTTGGAATTGCAGGATTAGAGGGGGTATAGATAACAGGTTTCCATCCAAATGATTGCATGTGTTTAGAGAACTTAAGCCATCGGTATACTCCTGCACCACTACTTGGTGGCCAATAGTAAGTAATGATTAGTACTTTTTTCATGCAATCAGAATAATTTACGCCAAAGTCTTAAAAAGAACAGTTTAATCTCGTACGGCAAATCCCATTTATTAAATCCTTTTTTTGATTTGTTGTAGTTAGTTTCGAATTCTATTAGTGCATTTTCAAGATTTCCCCTTGCCCCAATAAAATTCCAGAACTTTCGAAAGTCTTCCTGTATAGTTTCCAGATTAACCATGATACTCTTTGATTTTGACTTCAGAAACACCTCAATATTTAAATTCACATTATTATAATAATCTTCACAAATCTCCAACCTTCTTTTTTTATTCAGTTTTTCAATGGGAGTTTTTAAAATTCCTGCGCAATATGCCCTCATAATACTCACCTTGCTATGCCATCGTTTATTCAAACTTCGTATTGTCTCACTCTTATTTCTTTTTAAGTGAACATATACAGGAGAATCGGCATATTTTCTTTCGAGGGCACCTAAAAACCAGATTAAACGATTGTCAGCTTCTATATGATTATCTGAATATTCAAAATGTGCTGAACCGATCTTTTTTGCATTTGTCTCATGACCGCTACTATAATTTAAGATATGTTTACAGGCTTTAATGAATGCAAATGAGCCACTTCTGCCGGTGCAAAGAATAAATATCCTCATAATAAGCTTATTTGTATTTGGCCAAATAAATAAAATATTTTTTCCAACTCATCTTCCAAATCATAATAAAATCCTTCATACTAATATTTTGAACAGGATTTATGAATTGAAAAGCGGTTAGATCTTTCTTTCTTAATACAGGAAATCCGCACAAATCATTTAAAAGATTCTTGTTATGAATTAGTTCCATGCAATAGACACCATTTCCAATTTGTATAACTTCTCCTTTATTGTTCCAAAATCTATCACCACGGGCATAACATCCTGTAATATTCTTATTGGAGATCTTTTCAATTAAACTTATAAATTGATTTGAAAAAGTATAGTTGATAAATAGTCTTTCAGGCTTAACGATGTTATAGTGATATATTTTAATGCAATTAATGGCCATGAATTTTTGATTTGCAAATTGTTTTTGTGCCATATCAATATAATCTTTATGCAAAACATCGTCGTTATCAACTCTTGTCGTAATTACAAATTCTTTTTCGGAGTGCATAAGATTAAGGACATCCTGAGTATATGATGTGATGAATTTGTCGTAGCTGCTAACATATTTTAGCAGGATGAATGATTTATATATTCCAAGCAATGAATGAATGGTCTTTTTATATTTATCAGGAGTACCAGAATCAAAATATATTAACCAGGTAAAATTTTTATTTGATTGATGTATCAGGGATGGCAAACAGTATGACTTGAAAAGATTTATTCTGTGCTCAAGCCACTCATCAGATAAGGTTTCAGAATTGTTCTTGTCTGTTTTCCAATTGCTTTGAGCAGATTTCAGGTTAAAACGGGTGATAACAAAATGATCAAAATTGTGCTTCATTTTAAGAGTAAAAGTAGAATGAAAATAGTTAATACTTACTATAGTGATTTCAATAGGTTTTTCATGCTTACCTTCTCTGTTATGATTTTTCCTACTTCGTTCGCCGGTATTCTTTCCTGCTCCATTGTATCGCGATGCCGAATTGTTACAGTATCATCTTTTAGTGTTTGATGATCAACTGTAATGCAAAAGGGTGTTCCAATGGCATCCTGCCTGCGATACCGACGACCAATAGTGTCCTTCTCTTCGTATTGGCAATTAAAATCAAACTTCAATTCGTCAATAATTTTACGGGCTTTCTCAGGCATACCGTCTTTTTTTGTAAGAGGGAATACTGCCAGTTTTGTCGGAGCAAGTACTTCAGGAATTCTCATTACAATCCTTTGCTCTCCCGTGCTTTCAACCGTTTCTTCCGTATATGCATTTGATACAACGGAAAGGAACATCCTGTCGAGGCCAATAGAAGTTTCCACAACATAGGGAACAAAGTTTCTGTTTTCTTCCGTATCGAAATACTGGATCTTTTTGCCTGAATACTTTTCATGGTTTCCAAGATCAAAATCAGTTCGCGAATGGATTCCCTCGACTTCCCTGAATCCTATGGGAAATTGAAATTCAATGTCTGCAGCTGCATTAGCATAGTGAGCCAACTTATCGTGATCATGAAATCTGTATTTTTCATCACCCATACCCAAAGCCTTATGCCATTTCATTCTCTTTTCTTTCCAATAGTTATACCACTCCATTTCTGTTCCTGGTTTAATGAAATATTGCATTTCCATCTGTTCGAATTCACGCATGCGAAAGATAAACTGGCGGGCTACAATTTCATTTCGGAAAGCTTTGCCTATCTGAGCAATTCCAAAGGGAAGTTTCATCCTTCCGGTTTTCTGAACATTCAGATAATTTACGAAGATGCCCTGAGCAGTTTCAGGTCTGAGGTAAATGGTATTTGTTTCCTCGGTTACTGAGCCCAACTGAGTGCTGAACATTAAGTTGAACTGCCGAACATCTGTCCAGTTTTTTGAACCTGAGACGGGGCATACAATTTCAGCATCTTCAATAATTTTTTTAAGTTCGGGCAGGTTGTTTTTTTCCAGGGCTTGTATAAATCGGGCTTTTATTTCATCCACCTTAGATTGATTAGCAATTACCCTCTGGTTGGTTGTACGAAATTTCTGTTCATCAAAGTTTTTTCCAAAGTGCTGTGAAGCTTTATCAACTTCTTTTTGAATTTTTGCTTCCAGTTTTTCAAGGTATTCTTCAATCAGCACATCGGCCCGGTATCTTTTTTTGGAATCTTTATTGTCGATTAAGGGATCATTAAAAGCACTGACATGACCTGAAGCTTCCCATGTTTTTGGGTGCATAAAAATAGCAGCATCCAGTCCAACTATGTTCTCGTTAATTTTTGTCATTGCATCCCACCAGTATTGCTTGATATTGTTTTTTAATTCAGTTCCGTTTTGTCCATAATCATAGACAGCACTTAACCCGTCGTAAATTTCACTTGACTGAAATATAAAGCCATACTCTTTGCAATGTGCAATGATCTTTTTAAATATATCTTCCTGTGCCATAGTTTGTTAGTTGAAATATGTTACTTCAAGTGCGCAAAAGTAATTGAATTTAGCATCTTAAGCAATTAATTTTACTATTCGGACTTTTTCACCGGGTTGCCCGGGAAACCATCGGGATAAGGATGCACACTTTCCGTTATTCAGCAGCATAAATAGATTTGGCAGATAGCGATTTTATTGCTTCCTGTAAGGTATTATCAATATTCTCAATAGCAGGATAAAAACCCTCATCGTCCAGAATATTCCGGATAATGTATGCATAAAGCTGCGTTTTTAAAATTTCTTTAGAAACAGCTATTTCTTTCGCGTTTACAGGGACTTCATTTTTAGCGGCAAATTCTATGAAATCACGAAATGTATTTTCTCTGTTAAGATAATTGTTGATTTGCTCATTGTTTATGCATTTCTGAAGTTCTTTTCTATGGTCGTCGGTATATTGAAGAGAAAACCTGTAAATAAGTCCTCTGTTCCGGACATCAATCAGATAATCAGTTACTCCTGAAGTATCTATAGGAACAAAGATATCAGGCATAATACCGCCACCTCCAAATACTGTTTTTCCGCCTGCAGTAATATACTTCAAAGAATCTGCAAACTTTATACTGTCTTTATCATTCAGTTCTCCATGGACAAATCTGTTGGAAAGATCCATAAAGTAATCTTCATTATTGCCATTTTCATAAGGTTTTTGAATACACCGACCGGTAGGAGTATAATACCGTGCAATGGTTAACCGAATGGCAGAACCATCCGGGAAAACCTTTTGTTCCTGTACCAATCCTTTTCCAAAAGATCTTCTGCCGATTACAATTCCACGATCATTATCCTGTATGGCGCCGGCAAGAATTTCACTTGCTGATGCACTACCTTCATCAATTAAAATTGCTACTTCTAATCCATCACACAATCCCCCTTTTGATGCTTTATATTCCTGTCTTTGTCTTGCGTTACCTTCAGTGTATACTATCAATTGTCCTTCATCAAGGAATTGATCTGCAATATGAACTGCTGCATCAAGATATCCGCCTCCGTTTCCTCTTAAATCAATTATAAGCTTCGTCATCCCCTGGCCAAGTAACTTGATGATACCTTCGGAAAATTCTTCAAAAGTCGTTCGAGAAAACTTATTCAGTTTGATATATCCGATGTCGGATCTTACCATGTAAGCAATATCCATACTATACAAAGGTATATTATCACGTATAATGTCGAAATACAATAAGTTTTTGACCTTTTTTCTTTGTACACCAACTTCTACCTGCGTTCCTCTGGGGCCTTTTAATCTATTGACTATTGAATCACTTGAGATCTTTTTACCTGCCAACGTATCTCCGTCGACAATCAAAATTCTGTCACCGGCAAGAATTCCGACTTTCTCTGACGGTCCGTTTGCTATTGTTTTCAGAACGATCAAAGTATCATTGAGCATATTAAACTGAACCCCAATTCCGCTGAAATTGCCTTCAAGGGGTTCATTCACTTCATTAAGATCTCTTGCAGGAACATATTGTGAATGAGGGTCAAGCTCCGATAAGATCAAAGGAATTGCTTTTTCTTCCAACTCAGATTTATTAATAGGATCAACATATTCATTCTGAATATAATTGAGAATATTGCTAATCTTATCCGTATGGGGATAAATATGAAGCAAATTGCTACTTTGGGTTGATTTGTAAAATCTTCCTATTATTATTCCAATAACAATAGCCAATGCTAATAGGATAGGGGACAGAATTGTTTTCAGAGAGTATTTATTATCCATTTGTCTCACATTTCAACATATTTTACTTCTATTCCTGCTCTGTGAAGAAGGCTTATTCCATCTTCTTTTCTGTAGTTATCGCAAAATACGACCCGTTTGATCCCCGATTGAATAATTAATTTTGCACACTCCAGGCAGGGAGAGGTTGTAATGTATAAAGTTGCTCCTTCGCTACTGTTATTGCTTTTGGCGACTTTTGTTATAGCATTTGCCTCTGCATGTAAAACATAGGGTTTGGTTTTGTCGTTTTCATCTTCACAAACATTTTCAAATCCTTCCGGCGTTCCGTTATAGCCATCAGAAATTATCATTCTTCCCTGTACGATAAGAGCACCTACCTGACGACGTTTGCAATATGAGTTTTTTGCCCAGATCCTGGCCATTTCAAGATATTTTTTATCGAATTGTTCCTGTCGGTCACCATAAGGTTTATGAGGATCGTACTTTGTCATGAAGATCAAATTGCAAAAGCCGGATTTCAATAAAATTGTTAATTGGCAAAGATAGACTAAATGTATGAAATAATATACCTGTACAGTGGTATCCTTATACTATCCTTTTCAAATGACAAATCTTAAGCGGACTATAGTATAACTGGTTTGAGGAAAAACCGGATAGGGCACAACTATCTGCTTGCACGACAGGCAAGTGATTGAAGGGGTATTCTCCGTTCTGATTTATCAGAACTACGGCGGATGAGAAGACAAAGTAAGAGTGAATTGCTCTTGCCTGCCTGCCGGCAGATATGCTCTCACTCTCATTCTGCTTAGTACCCGGAGCCGGGATCGAACCGGCACAGCCTTGCGGCCACTGGTTTTTGAGACCAGCGCGTCTACCAATTCCGCCATCCGGGCATTGATATAGCCTATTGAATAAAAGAACATTTCAACCTCTTCCGGATCATTCCATTCTGAACAGAACGGCGGAATTGGTGCTTCCCTCAGGTCGGCCCCTTCCTAAAATGCTCCACCGGAGCATTTTTAAACGGTCGGTCCTGCCATCCGGGCATTGATATAGCCTATTGAATAAAAGAACATTTCAACCTCTTCCGGATCATTCCATTCTGCACAGAACGGCGGAATTGGCCCTGTCATTCTGAAATTACCAAACACAATACAACCAAAAGTAATAATTCTCCCGAATGAAAAAATGGTCGCTTAAAAATCACGGTAGGCGAAGATAGATAATTTGAATTTTTCGAACAAAATCAAATATGAATTATTACTGTTTAGAATGGGATTTAGTTTTTGTAACTTTAACTGTAATTCCGTAATGGGGTTAAATTGTTGGATCATTCTATTGATGAATAAGGAGATTGAATTTGCATTTTATAGAAAGTTTGATTTTTGTTTTAACATGTATCTGTTAATATTTTTCATGTAAAAAAAAGTCTTTATTTGTTGGTTTTCTGGCTATAATTATTTAAGCCTGAAAATATGTTGGAATGCTAAGATACAGCCTGTCAAGAGCTTAAAAGGGAAAGTTAATAACTTCACTGAAATGTTAAAAATTACAACGTCTCTTGGATTGTAGAAATTTGATTGTGTTAATAAATTGCAGTACAAACTTGAGCAACTCTCTCAATTCGAAAAGTCCAGTTTTTCAATATTTTAAAATAAAAGCAGATGCGAGCCGAAGAAACCAACACAAAAGATTTGACCTTAGCCGACCAAAAAATGCAGAAAAAGAAAAGTAACATACGGGAGAAGGGCGCAACAGAAGAAACATTCTCATATGAGGAATCATTGAGAAGCTCAATTGATTATTTTAAGGGAGATGAACTTGCAGCTACAGTTTGGATAAATAAGTATGCTCTGAAAGATTCTTACGGGAATCTGTATGAAAAAACTCCGGATGATATGCATCGAAGACTGGCTCGTGAACTGTTTCGCGTAGAGCAAAAATATCCGAATCCATTAAGTGAAGAAGATATTTACCAGGTACTGAAAGACTTTAAATACATTGTACCCCAGGGAGGTCCAATGACTGGAATTGGAAATGATTTTCAGATTGCATCACTTTCCAATTGTTTTGTAATTGGGAATGATGGTCCTTCAGATTCATACGGAGCCATTATGAAGATCGATCAGGAACAGGTCCAGCTTATGAAAAGGCGTGGAGGTGTCGGTCATGATTTATCTCATATCCGGCCAAAAGGAAGTCCTGTTTTGAATAGTGCACTTACATCAACAGGAGTCGTTCCATTTATGGAGCGGTATTCAAATTCTACCAGGGAAGTAGCACAAGATGGCAGAAGAGGAGCCCTGATGTTGAGTATTTCAATCAGACATCCTGATGCTGAAGATTTTATAGATGCTAAGTTAACCCCGGGCAAAGTCACAGGAGCCAATGTTTCCGTTCGCATTGATCATGATTTTATGAAAGCCATAGTAAATAAGACTTCTTATATTCAACAATTTCCTGTCAATAGTGAAAATCCAAGTCATACAAAAGAAATTAATGCCAGGGATTTATGGTCTAAGATTGTGCATAATGCCTGGAAATCTGCCGAACCGGGCATTCTGTTCTGGGATACTATTACCAGTGAATCAGTGGCAGATTGTTATGCTGAATTAGGATATAGAACAGTATCAACAAATCCTTGTGGAGAGATACCACTTTGTCCTTATGATTCATGCCGTTTATTAGCAATTAATTTGTACAGCTATGTCAAAGAATCTTTCACCGATAAAGCAAAATTTGATTTTGTTCTTTTTAGAAAGCATGTACATACGGCACAACGATTAATGGATGATATTATAGATCTGGAATTGGAAAAGATAGATGCCATACTGGATAAAATCGGCAATGATCCGGAAGAAATAGAAATCAAAAGAGTTGAGAGGAAACTCTGGGAAAACATCAGGACAAAAGCTGAAGAGGGTAGAAGAACAGGAATTGGAATTACAGCTGAAGGTGATATGCTTGCAGCTTTGGGATTGAGGTATGGGAGTGAAGATGCAACAGACTTTTCAATAGAAGTACAAAAAACACTGGCATTAGAAGCCTATCGCTCTTCTGTATATCTGGCAAAGGAAAGAGGTGCCTTCGGCATTTATGACTCCCATCTTGAAAAAGATAATCCTTTCGTTCAGAGACTAAAACATGAAGATGAGGATTTTTATAAGGATATGCTAAAATACGGAAGACGAAATATTGCACTTCTTACCATAGCACCTACAGGAACAACTAGTCTGATGACACAAACAACCTCAGGAATTGAACCTGTATTTTTGCCTGTATATAAGCGTCGCAGAAAAGTCAATCCAAATGATTCAAGTTCAAAAATTGCCTTTACTGATGAGGTGGGAGATACATGGGAAGAATACAATGTATTTCACCATAAATTTGTTACATGGCTTGAAAAAAATGGCTACAATCCTGAAGAAGTAATAGATTTCGATGATGAAAGGCTGAATGAAGTAATAAAAAAATCCCCATATTATAAAGCCACATCAAATGATGTTGACTGGTTAAGTAAAGTAAAAATGCAAGGCGAAATACAGAAATGGGTGGATCATTCAATCAGCGTAACAATAAATTTGCCTTCGGATGTATCTGAAGATCTGGTAGGACAACTTTATGTCACAGCATGGGAAAGTGGATGTAAGGGAGTTACTGTTTACAGAGATGGATCTCGTTCCGGTGTACTTATTGCCTCAGAGAAAAAAGAAAATGGGACTTCTGTGAATGAAGAAAAATCTTATAAAAGGCCTAAAATTCTTGATGCAGAAATCATAAGATTTAACAACAACGATGAGAAATGGATTGCATTTGTCGGATTGAAAGACAGCAAACCATATGAAATTTTTACAGGAATAGCTGATGAAGAGATGTTCCCGATTCCAAAATCCATAACAAAAGGACAGATCATTAAAAACCGGGATGAAAATGGAATATCCAGGTATGATTTTCAATATATCGATAAATACGGATACAAAAATACACTGGGGGGTTTGTCTCATATGTTCGACAAGGAGTTCTGGAATTATGCAAAACTTATCTCAAGCGTATTGCGACATGGCATGCCTATTCCTCATATCGTTCGGTTAGTGTCTTCATTGCGACTCGATAGTGATACGATAAATACCTGGAAAAATGGTGTTGAAAGGGCATTGAAACGTTATATCCCTGACGGGACAAAGGTTAAAAAAGGATTAAAATGCGAAGAGTGCGGTTCGGAAAACCTGATATATCAGGAAGGATGCTTGCTGTGCACAAATTGCGGTTCATCAAAATGTGGATAGTTGGTTTTTACGTTTTATAAGATCAAAGGAAGAAAAAGAGGAAGTGTTCTGGTTAGCTTTCTCTTTTTTTTATCTCAATAATAAGAATCCCAAATGAACTTTTATTCATTTCTTTTCTGAAGAAGAGTATAATATATTAATTTTGAATAATCACAAAGGGTGAAAATCTTATAAATCATTTACCATGGATAATACAACAAACTCAAATGCTGGTATGGGCCTTGGAATTGCCGGTCTTGTTCTTGGGATTCTTTCGGTACCTCTGGGAATTATGAAATGTACCTTTGCCACCGGACTTGTATTTGGGATACTGGGGATTACATTAAGTGCGGTTGGCTTATCTCAGGCAAGAAAAGCCAATGCTCAGACAGGTATGATTATTGCCGCTCTTATTGTATCTATTATAGGAACAAGTTTTGCTTTTATAAAACTCACAAGTTCTGCAACAAAGTTGAAAATTCTTTCAGATGGATGGAAAGACAACATTGAAATAATTGATGAACATTCAAAGGATTTTGAAGAAGGCTTTGAAGAAGAGTTTGAAGAAGAGTTTGAGGAAAATATGGAAGAAACCCTGGAAGACCTTGAAGATGATTTAAATGAAGAACTGGAAACCGCCGGTCAGGAAATAGAAATCAATCTGGAAGGAATGAGTGATGAGGAAAAGGCCCGCAAACTTGGCAAGGCTACCGGAAAGGCAGTTAAAGTATTTGTAGATGAACTGAAAGATACTACTGATCTTGAGGAGTAATGAATTATACTGGATTCAGAAAAAATCCCTACAAACTGATCAATCTGATTCTTGCCATCATAATTTTTGGTGTTTTTGCCTACTCTGCTGTTTTTTCCCCATCAAAATCGAATTACCCTATTCCATCTGACAGCAAACGTATATTCAATCAGGATAGCATAAGTACAGGACTTTCCCGTTCTTTTTCATGTATCCTAAGACTTGATTTTAAGAAGGCAAGAGAATACAACAAATATGGGCTGCAAATATTCGTTTTTTTCCTGATCCAGTTTTTTTTAAGGTTATTCTTTCTATTAAGCTATAATGCATTCAAAGAATTTGGGATTACCAAAATGATTCTTGTAGATTCCATCGTATCAGTAAGTCTTTTCATATTCTATTTTAAGCCTTTCTTAATCGAATTCATCTATTTTTAATTTTCCCGGAAAATTTTTAATACTTGTTATTGTGCATAATTTGTGAACAGGAAATAGCTTCTGTCAGAATGAAAATAGCCATACCGGATTCATGGTTTCGACAAAAAAATACAAATTATGTGCTATTATTAAGGTGTACAAAAGAGGATGCTTACAGAGTACAGGGGAAAGAGTAATATTTTTCAGATATCATCAAGTGAAAATGTGTCTGCCATTACGATTCCTTTTTCTGTTTTCTTAACCGTGCAACATTCCCGGTAAATATCATGTTCGAAAAACAGGATATATTGATGTTTAACCGCGTCTTCAAGAAAATCAGTATGTTCTTTCATCGAAATTAGTGGCTTAATATCGAATCCACAAACCCAGGAAGGTGGAATATGAGCAGCTGTCGGGAAAAGATCTGAAACATAAACCACAGTCCGATCTTTATAATGAATAAATGGAACGATCAAACCTTCTGTATGACCATTGTATGTTTTCAGATGAATACCGTTGGTAATATTCATCACTTCATCCGCGAAAATCAATTTTTTGCTCTTTTTAATCGGGTCAATGTTTTCAGACAGAAATGATGGTTTTTCTCTCTGATTTGGGTTCAATGTCCAGTCCAGTTGCTTTTTGCTTACCCAGTAAGAAGCATTTGGAAATGTTAAATTGTAGTTACCGGTTTCATCTATAGAAACAGCACCACCACAATGATCAAAATGAAGATGAGTCAAGATCAAATCGGTAATGTCATTAAAAGAAAAGCCATAAAAGAGTAGTGATTTTTGCAGGGAATCATTGCCATTGAGATAATAATAGCTGAAAAATTTCTCACTCTGCTTTGTTCCTAAGCCTGTATCAATGAGGATAAGCCTTTTATCAGTTTTAACGAGAAGACACCGTGTCGCCAGATTGCACATATTATTCTCATCAGCAGGATAAATTCTGTTCCAGAGACTTTTTGGCACTACACCAAACATTGATCCCCCGTCGAGCTTGAAATTACCTGCTTCAATTTTAAATAGTTCCATGAAATACTATGTGAATTACATTTCAAAGATAAAACCTTTTTCTGTGAGACTATCGTAACGCTTTTTGTCGAATTTGTATAAACGTGCAGACCTGTGAGCAACACCTGTTTGTTTTTCATTAAGCGGAATTAAAAGATTCATTTTCATGATCTTTCTTCTGAAATTGGGTTTATCAAATTCAACATCGTAGATGGCTTCATACAATTCCTGCAACGCAAGGAGGGGGAACTTATCAGGTAGCAAATTAAAACCTATTGGTTTGTATTTTAATTGTTGTCTCAATCGGGACAAAGATCTTTCTAATATTTTCAGGTGATCAAAGGGCAGTTCGGGCAATTGTTTTACATTGAACCATCTGGCATCACTTGCATCAGGACCAGGATTTATTTTGTATTGACCTGGTTTGACAAGTGCATAATATACCACAGTAATAACCCTCCCCAGAGGGAAACGATCTACTTCCCCAAATGCGCCCAGTTGTTCCATGAACAAACCTTTCACTCCGGTTCTCTCTTCAAGCACTCTTGCAGAGGCCTGATCAATATTTTCGTCATAACGAATAAATCCCCCCGGGAGTGCCCACATTCCAAAAGAAGGCTTAATAGCTCGTTTAATTAGTAAAACTTCCAAAGAAGCTTCCTCAAATCCAAAGATCACACTATCAACCGAAAGTGGTTCGATGATTTTTTTAGACATAAGGTTTGTGACTATTTACAGAAATCAAACATAATGCAAAATAAATAAGTTATAGTCAAAACGACAATTAATTTTTATATTATCTCCTGAAATGTTTGTGTAAATTAGCGCAGAACAACATGTAGTCTGTTATGGGATTTACATGTTAAACAAGTTTACTACAAAGGAAAATGAACAAAATTCAGGGCCGACTTCGATGCAGACACATGGCAACGGTTAGCAGACAGACATACGATCTTTATAAATATATTTTATACGGATGAAATTACATTTTATTGCAATTGGTGGGGCTGCAATGCATAATCTGGCTATAGCACTAAAAAACAAGGGCTATACAATAACAGGTTCGGATGATGAGGTATTTGAGCCCTCACGATCAAGGCTGGAGGAGCACGGACTTTTGCCCGAAAGAACGGGCTGGGATACGTCCAGAATTACTTCGGATCTTGATGGCGTAATTTTGGGCATGCATGCGAGAAAGGACAATCCGGAATTATTGAGGGCTATTGAAAAGGAATTGAAAATTTATTCTTTCCCTGAATATTTGTTTGAACAAACAAAAAACAAAAAACGGGTAGTCATTGCAGGAAGTCATGGAAAAACAACAATTACAGCCATGATTATTCATGTACTGAGAAGCTGTGGAAGGAATTTTGATTTTATGGTTGGCTCTCAGATCGAGGGTTTTGATACAATGATTTTGCTGGATCAGCACAATGATCTGGCCATATTCGAAGGAGACGAATACCTTTCCTCTCCATTGGACCTAAGATCAAAATTTATGCATTACAAACCGCATATTGCTCTTGTTTCCGGAATTGCCTGGGACCATATCAATGTATTCCCGACCTTTAAAAAATATACAGATCAGTTTAAAACTCTGGCCAAAATCATCGAACAAAATGGGCATTTTGTATATTTTTCAGGTGATCCGATCCTGGAATCGATAGCGGAAGATGTCAGGTCTGATATTGATATTCATGCTTATACCGGACACAATTTTTTCATACGACAAAACAAAACATTTATACCTGGTTCAGATGATGAAGCCATTGGTATTGAATTGTTTGGTAAACACAACTTGCAGAATCTCAGTGGTGCAAAATGCATTTGCCAGCTGCTAGGTATCGATGATAAAAACTTCTATAAAGCAATATCAACTTTTAAGGGAACCAAAAAGCGATTGCAAATAGTAAGAAAGACTGATGATTCGGTTGTATTTCTCGATTTTGCTCATTCTCCTTCAAAAGTAAAAGCCACTGTGCAGGCTGTCAGAGAACAGTATGCTGATAAGAAATTCATGGCAATATTTGAACTGCATACTTTCAGCAGTTTAAACAAAAGCTTTATTCCTGAGTATAAGGGAGCACTAAATGGTGTTGATGAAGCGATCGTATTCTTTGATCAAGCTGTTATTGAACATAAGAAACTTCAAAAGATTTCAGAAAAGTATGTTAAGGACTGCTTTGACGATAACAGATTTACTGTGTATTCAGATGCGAAGCAATTGTCAAAATCCCTGTCCGGACTGACTTTAAAGAATAAAGTAATTTTGCTGATGAGCTCCGGAAATTTTGGCGGATTGGATATACAGTCACTTGTATCAAATCTATAATAAAGATTTGTCATTTCCCGGCATGATTTTTTTTGGTTAACAGTATTGTTCTTTGCGATCAGACCAGTATATTTATATCTTTTAAAAAAAGAATCAATGGAAATAAAAGGAACCGCTGTAATTGCAATCAGAGATTATATAAAACTCAATCATAAGGAGTTATACGACAAATGGATTGAATCTTTACCGCAAGAATCCTCCGGCCTTTATAAAAATGCAATAGATTCCACCAAATGGTACCCTTTAAAGGAGGCAGGTATTATACCAACAAAAAAGGCTGTTGATCTGCTTTTTCAGAGTGATTATGAGAAAGGATCCTGGGAAATGGGGAGATTCAGTGCCGAAATGGCTCTGACAGGCATCTACAAAATATTTGTTAAAGCATCGTCACCTGGATATATTGTTCAGAGAGCCTCAAGAGTGTTTGCCACATATTATCAACCCTGTAAAATGGAAGTAAGGAAAAATACAGATAAGAATATTTCTCTGGAAATATCCGATATGACAGAAAGTGATTCTGTAATTGAATATCGGATCTGTGGCTGGATTGAAAAAGCCCTTGAAATATCGGGAGCTAAAAACTGTACATTCAGGTTTCCGAAATCAATTGCAAAAGGAGATGAAGTAACTCAATTTGATATTACCTGGGAATAATAACAGAAGAATGGTAATAGTTCAACGATGGATTCAATTTTTTTTAAAAACTATACTATATGCTGTGATTCATTCGTTTATAAATATTAAGTAAACAAATTTCTTCTGAATTTGTTACATTCTAAAACCAATTAAACCGTCTTATGGAAAACTCTGAAACTAAACATAAGGTAAGATTTTCCTCCCTGATAATGATCATTGCTGTATTGCTTTTTGTTTTCCCCGTTTCAGCATTTTCTGATGATACAGGAGAGCTTGTTAAATTCAAACCTGAGTATAAAATCAAACGGATTTCTGGCGGAACGGTTACCATTTATACTTATAATAATGAGGGAGACAAGGAGGAATATATCTTTAAAGACTTCAATGCTGATGTCGTGCTGTCCATTTACAGGCGTATTAAGGTGAGTAGTATCACATCAAACCTGGCAAAGAAATATTACTTGTCTGAAGCCGAAAGCAGGAGGAGTGTCAAAAGAGTATTGAATGTGCTGGATCATTGGGGAATGCTATCAAGATAAAGTCTGTTTTTTGAAAATTGATCTCCTTTTTCTCATTGTTTTCAAATGAGACATTTCGTGATTCTATTTTGCGTTACTTCCATTGGTGACAAAATACAACAGAGCCTAAAAATAAAAGGTTCATCTATTGTTTTTATTAAAAAAAAATCTACTTTTGCTCACCCAAAATTTGGGGAACCGGAAGGTCCGTTCGTCTAGGGGCTAGGACGCCAGGTTTTCATCCTGGTAACAGGGGTTCGATTCCCCTACGGACTACCTCGACCGCCATAGCTTCAGCGACGGCGGTCTTTTCATTTTCCGCTCATGCCAAGGCTTGAGTGGATATTTTCCCCCATCCCATACTAGTTGCAGGGTGGGGGTTTTTTATACCGGGGAATCGAACTTGCCAGCCCCGCATCAGTCCTGCAATCTGGCCCCTCGCTAAAATGCTCTACAGGAGCATTTCTTAACGCTCGGTCCTCCTATTTACCCGCCGAAGTGAAACGAAGGAGGGCGGACTACCTCGACCGCCATAGCTTGAGCGACAGCGGTCTTTTCATTTTCCAACCACGCCAAGGCTTGAGTGGATATTTTTCCCCATCCCATACTAGTTAAAGGGTGGGGGTTTTTGTTTTCTCTCAAAACTAACTCTTCAAGTTTTCAGGCTTGTTTCATAAGAATATTATCGCTTACCGTCTTCTACTTGTCAAATCCGACAATGATCTGCGTGAAGGAATGCGGCGGAAAGGGATAGCTTATTTTTGATCCGTCCGTAGAGATCTCTCGTGATACAGGTTTGTATTCCTCCCTTTTCTCATAGGAATAAGTTTCCTGCAGGTCCTCCCTGTATACTTCCTGCACATTGGCCTTGCCGGAAAAGTTGCCCGTACAGCACTGAATATCGGTTTTGATAGCTTCGTCCTTATGCCGGTTCACAACATTGATGATCAGCGATTTATCGTCTTCAGCAAATACCGCGGAAACATCCAGATAGGGAATCCCTCTGTAAAAGTCATCTGCATTGAAGGTATCGCAATCTACAAACACATCCAGTGATTTGCCATGACAATTCTTTGAGAACATCCTGAAGGTATAAAAGAAAGGCGTTTTATAGCTTTTTTTACTTTCCGGATCGAAACTCAGTATGGAAGTCAACAGGGTATAATTGGCCATTTTAACCATATCGGCATGGCGGATAAATGCATTCAGGAACTGGGCATTAGCGAGGGTCGATAAAAATCCTCTCCCATGAGCTGCCCATTCGTCGAAGGAAAGGTATACGGGCTTCTCCGTTTTGTAAATAGTCTGTACTGTTTTAGATTGAGATGCCGGAATGGATATCTTTTCTTCCAGTTCCATAGCCTGCTGTCCCATATAGGTATAATAATCATCGGAATATACCCAATACCGGTGAAGGGATAAATAGTCGGCAAGATCCTTAAGCTCATTGAGCACCATCCAATTCCACTCAACCCAATTCATATCGGGCTGGTAGTAAGATGATCCGTTGGCAACAAGGGATATATCCGGGTCGGTTTTCTTCATCGCCTTGGCAATTTCTTTTGCCAGCTTGCAATAATCCTCTGCATTTTTGTACCCCATGATCCAGGGTGAGCCATCCACCTCATTTCCCAAACACCAGTATTTTATATCGAAAGGTTCGGGATGACCGTACTTCGACCGAAGATCAGCATAGTAGGTTCCCTTCTCACCATTGCAATATTCAACCCAATAGCGGGCGTCATCAATGGTTCCCGTGCCCATATTTATACAGACAACATTTTCGGAACCGATCGCTTTGTTTAGCTGAACCCATTCATCGGTGCCAACCTGGTTGGTTTCGTTAAATCCCCACACCAACTCCTTTCGAACCGGTCTTTGCTGTTTGGGGCCTATGCCATCCTGCCAGTTATAATTTGAAACGTAATTTCCACCCGGCCAGCGCATATTGGTCAATCCAAGTTCTTTGGCGGCTTCTACGTATTCCTTATTAAAACCATCCTTATTGGCAAGTGGCGATTCCGGATCATAGACAGGGCCATACAGGGTATTTCCCTTAAACTCTCTCATGTTGAACTCTATTGGCTCCATGAATACTCCGTAAATCTTTGGGTCGATATCATCAATTACACGGTCGATATCGATTTTAATGGTTGCATCCTGGGCAGATAATAAACATGTCCAGAAAAGTAAAATAGCAGTTACGTATTTCATTGGTTTTAATAATAAATTAATTTTCAACTAAAATTAAGTGTATTTTCCACCTTTAAAATTTTGTATAAAGTAAACAATTTATACAGTATATCAATACAATGAAACACATTAATTCTGTTTTATAAAAAAATTATCTATATGAAATATGCAGATATTTTGTTGAACTTATATTAACAAATGGCAGAATATAAAAAATTACTTTTCTCCATTCACTTTTCATCTCACTCAGTGGGGGTTTCTATTTTCATTCTTGCAAGCATGGTTTTAAATCAGAAAAATAATTAGAATAAAGTACATTTGGTAAGCAGAAATATTGTGTTAAGCATTGGTTATGGGAACCCGTATTATAGGAAATGATGAAATCCACCATGAATTGCTGCCTGCCATTCAGCAAACCAGGAAATATATTTGGATTGGAACAGCCGATATCAAAGATATGCAGGTGCGGAAGAAGGGCAAAGTGGTTTCTTTTTTAAGCCTGTTGAATGATTTGCTGAAACATAATGTTTCTATCCGGCTTTTACATGCCAAAGAACCCGGCGAAAATTTCAGGAAAAGCTTCGATAAATACCCGCGTCTGTGGGATCAGATGGAACGCCAGTTATGCCCCAGGGTACATTTTAAAATAATTGCGGTGGATGGCGTTTTTGCCTACACCGGCTCGGCCAATCTAACCGGCGCCGGACTGGGCATGAAAAGTATAAAACGCCGCAATTTCGAATCAGGTATTATTACCGATGAACCAGCTATGGTGGAATCCATTATGAACCAATTCGATGCTGTTTGGATGGGCCGTTTTTGTAAGGCTTGTGGCAGGAGGGAATTTTGCGGGGATCCGATCGTATAAAATGCTTTTTTCTTATTACTCATACTACAATTGAAGTATTTATTTTCCTAACTTATATCTCTTGTAATTCTGATTTGTGATGATCTTCTGCTCGAACAGGTAATCGCCGAATGACCGCATATGCTTCAGGTATTTTGATAAAGTTGATGCTTTATACTGAAGTTTTGGATTTTCATAATTTTCTCTTTTATAGCCATATTTTAACAGATACTTAAAGTATCGGTACAACCAATTGTCATCGAACCTGGTTACAATGCAATTGTCGCCGGTTTCTTCAATGTACTTTTGTATGGCTCCCTTTGAATTGGAATAAGAAGAAGGGGCATAATCACGGATAAAATCATTCCAATAATCCAGCAGGTAATTTTTTTCATATAGGCCAAGCTCTCGTTTAAGGTCTTTGTATTTTGCATCTGCTGCATTGCTGATAAAATTAAGAAACTCTTCTGCAGATTCAAATGCTCCTTCGTGGTATTTGGTGATCAGTTCATCGGTTTCGTTTCGCTCAGGATCCTTTTTTAAGAATTTTGGTCCCGAATAGGTAAGATGAAGTATCTTTCTGCGTGTGAGTTCAATTTTTCTCTGCAACAAAATAAAAACTGCATACTTTACTTTATTTTCAATACTGTCGATCAACTGGTTCAAGTTTTTCAGAGGAATGTGATAATCCCCTCCGATAGCATACCCGTTATACCAATTCTCCATTTTTATGCTGATCGGGAATTTCACTCCGTCAATTGTATCGTAAACAGGGATCTCAAAATCCTTTTTGCTGCGTGTTCTGATCCTGATCATCACCTGTCTGCCGTGGTTACTGTCATATCGTTTTAAGGTACGGGATATTTTGTAGGGCAGTTTCATTAAACACCATAATTAGACACCAAAAATAATAATATTAAATGATTAAAAATAAATAATTTATTAATACTATATGCATTAAAATATTCTTTATGGGACTATCATTGTATCATAGCGGGGAGGGGCGACTGGGCGATAAATGGGACAGGAAAAGATTGCAGTATTATTGTACAAGTCCGGCTTCTTTCAGTTTTCTTTTATCAATCAGATCAAAATTGTTAAACAAACTGTTTTTATCGTCCAGGATCTTACTGATTTTACGGCGTGTATTGTTCCTGGGATTGCTGTCACTGTTTCTTATGCTGTGTGCAATTTCCCGGAACTGAAATTCAATAGTACTCTCTTTCCATGTATCGGTAAGTCGTGGGGAAAGTATTTCACAGTATGTTTTGTAATCGTGTTCATAATACCATTTAACACCGGTATAACTTAAGAATTTACTTCCCCGGGGTTGCATTGAAATATCCAACCCGGTAACAGGACATTTCTTCTGTGGAGAATCATTTTCTTCCCGGTGTGCTCCGGGAATATGCAATTTCAATTCATTCGGATGGATAAAACCATGAATGAAATCGTAGATCTTATTTAAGACATTAAGTTCCATTTCATCGGATGGTGCTTAATACGATCAGTAAGTTATTGAATCTGCAGGTGTATGTCAAATAATACGGAAGTTTTTAATTACCAAATTATTAACCGATGGATGAATGAGCTATACGGAAATCAACTCTTTGTATCTGAAGCAGGAAATCACATGGTCATTGACAACACCGATCGCCTGCAAAAAGGCATAAATAATTGTGGCCCCGCAAAATGTGAAACCTTTATGACGCATATCTTTGCTTATCTGATCAGATAAGTTTGAGGTTGGTGGTATTTCTGAGATACTTTGGAAGTGGTTATGAATGGTTTTTCCATCAGTAAAACTCCATATATAAGAATTAAAACTCCCGATAGTTTTTTGTATTTCCAGTACCCGTTTTGCATTGTGAATGACTGCTTCGATCTTTAAGCGGTTTCTGATAATTCCTGCATCCGATAATAATTTGTGCACTTTTTTCTGATCATAGGAAGCCACTTTGTGGATTTGAAAATTATCAAATGCAGCCCTGAAGTTTTCCCGTTTGTTTAAAATGGTCTGCCAGCTAAGCCCTGCCTGGAAACAATCCAGTGACAAATGTTCAAAAAGCATCTGATCATCATGAACAGGCACTCCCCATTCCGTATCATGATAGTATATCATCAGCTCGTTGTTTGTTGACCAGTCACATCGAATCATAAGCAATTTTTATTAATGAGATTCAATTTCCGCGAATAATATGAAGTGAAAATTGTAAGTCAAACACCCTATGCTTCTGGCACAGGTAAAATTCCTTTTAAGGTCTTGGGTCTTGCCCAAGGGTAAATGCCATTTACATTGGAGGTACTAAATTTTTTAAGGCAGAATGCAAATCAGGAAAAGCAAATTCAAAATTCTGATGCTGCAAATTCTCAGGAACAACATATTGATCGCTGTAAAAAAGTTCTGTCATATCACCAGCAATCAATGAAATCAATTTTTTTGGAATTCGGATCTTAAGTGTTTTTATATGAAGAGTTCTCTTAAGTTGATCATTAAGGTCTTTTTGTTTTACCGGTTGAGGTGCAACACAATTGTATATTCCGGGTTTTAAGATTCTCCCTGAAAGAGATTCAATAATTTTTATCAGATCCTTAAGGTGTATCCAGGAAATATGCTGCAGACCTTTGCCGAATAAAATAGTAAATCCTTTTTTTAAGGGAAATAAAACTTTGGGAAAACTACCTTCTTTCTTTGAAAGCACGATCCCAATTCTCAGAATGGCGTATTTTATATTTGTATGATCCAGTCTTCGCACTTCGTTTTCCCATGCCTGGCAAAGGGTACTTAAAAAACTTTCCCCTTTGTCTGATGTTTCATATAGTCTTTCATGAGGGCGGTTTCCATAAAAACCAATAGCGGAAGCATGAATAAACATTTCAGGGAAGATCTTATCCCTGATTAAGGTATCAATAAGAAATCGTGTACTGTCAATTCTGCTGTCATAAAGGACTTTTTTTCTTTTTGATGTCCAGTATTTATCTGCTATTCCGGCACCGCTTAAATTGATTATTACATCCTGATTGGTTAAAGCTTCAATTTGAATGGAGTATTTTAAAGGATCCCATTCATACATTCGAAAAGGATGATTGGGAAAGATTTTTCTTGATAATATGCTTACAATATATCCTTTGCTATTGAAATAATCTGCAACATTTCTTCCAATGAATCCGGTTCCCCCAACGATTAAAACAGTTTTCATGAAATAAAAAAATAGTCCATCTGTAAACCCGTATAAGTACAGGTTTCAGAAAAAAAAGATATATTGCTTGAGGTCAGGCTTTATTTACTCGTATTTAATAACTTCTGCTGGACAACTTTCTGCGGCTTCCTTGATACCATCTTCAAATTGCGAGTAATCAACACCAGGTTTCACGACAGCTATATCGTCCATTTCAAATACTTCCGGACAGGTATCTTCACACAATGCGCAAGATGTACATCCGTCTTCAATCCATACTTTTGTTATTGCCATGGTAGTGTATTTTTAAAATAATTAGATTTTTGATTTTTAAAAATTTAGTATAAACTTTTCCTGTAATAGTAAAGTTAATTATAATTTCTTAAATCCGGTTTTCGGAAAAAATATCGCCTACACTCCAAATCCAATGACTTTCGTTATAACTTTTCTTCCGGATTGAACGGCAGCAGTTTTAATCATTTTCATCAGCTTGTTTCAGCGATATATGCCGATCCATTGGAAAGACAAAGAAGGGTATATCAAGGCCCGGGGTAAAAAAGTAACCTTATTTGATAAAAACAGGCTATCAAATTCGGTACGATAAGTAACTACCATGTTTGAACAAGCATACCTTTGGCTACCTGGTCAGCAGTGGTTTTCCCTTTGATTTGTGCAATTAGCTCAAGTGCAAAATTCAGAACTGTTCCCGGTCCCCTGCTTGTAGTGACATTGCCGGCTTTTGCCACTGGTTCATTGGTCAAATCAGCCCCAAGAAGTTCATTCTCAAATCCCGGATAGCATGTTGCTTTTTTATTTTCAAGGATGTGTAAACCTCCCAGAACCAGAGGGGCGGCACAAATAGCTGCAACTTTTTTCCCGGAATCATAAAAGTTTTTCAATTGTTTTTTTAATCCATCGTGTGCATTCAGATTATGTGCTCCTGGTAAGCCTCCCGGTAATATAAGCACTTCGGCATCTTTGTAGTCGGCATTTTCAAACAAGAGATCGGTTGTAATGCTTATGCCATGGGCACCGGTTACAACAAGATTCCCTGTTACAGATACCATTAAAGCATGGATATCAGCCCTTCTTAAGGCATCAACGATCGTTATGGCTTCAATTTCTTCAAATCCTTCGGCAAAATGTACAAACGCTTTTTGCATAGCAGATTGATTTTAATGATTGAATTTAATGTATAAATTGTTATATCCATCGTAATAAACTAAAATCCTGACGATGAGGCAATAGCTCATGAACAGGATAAACACGAATTCCATAATTGAATGTTCCTGGCTGATCATTAAGAAATTCAGTTTCAAACACAGCCTTACCTTCCTTTGATTCAACAAAATTAAATTTCTGTGTATTCACCAGTTCTTTCATATTCTCGGTTACAATAAGCTCAACTCCAACCTGCGATGGACTGATCTCATTCAAATCAAGAATTACCTGTCCATGATAACTGGTTCCCGTGTCAACAGTATCGGTATTGTGTTCAAATAATTGAACATCAATTACTTCAATATCATTCCATGTGCGACTGATACGCTTTTTCCAGGAAGATATCTGCTTGGCAAGTGCATAATCATTTTCCCTGATTTTTTTCAGACGCTCATATTGCTTATTATAATATTGATTTGTATAATCGTTGATCATCCT
>JAFGQO010000014.1 GCA_016935615.1 Bacteroidales bacterium | reverse complement strand
ATAGTTATTTATATGAGCAGACTTTGTGTTTCTTCGGGTTTTGGAGTCTTCGTGGCTAAAATAGTATGATTTAAAAATGCCACAAAGTCACCAAAACACAAAGAACTCACTAAAAAGCTTTTTTATATAATTGATACTTAAGGTTTTTTATTTCGAACTCACGTTAATTAGAATTTTTAAATGAATATGCGCTCTGAAATCGAGCGTATAAATAATATTCCAAAAATGTTACCTGAAATTGAGTTTTTAAAATTTTTTTATTGACAAACCATCAATTGCTGAAAAAAAACAGAAAATATTTTTATAATGAGAATATTCTCATTATATTTGTTGTGAGAATATTCTCATTATCGAGATTGCATTTCGATCTTATGCCCAGAAGAAGAAGATTAAGAAGAATAGTTGCCCCGCCCGGTTTCAGAGGCTACAGGCCTTATGGGGTAAGCAAAGGGTCAAATGAGTCCATTGAATTATTGTACGAAGAATATGAAGCCATTAAACTGGCCGATTACGACCTGATGAATCATCAGGAAGCCTCTGAATTAATGGGTGTTTCGAGACCAACCTTTGCCAGGATATATGAGAGTGCCAGAAGAAAGATTGCAAAGGCTTTTGTAGAAACAAATGAAATAAAAACCGTTTATGGTAACGCCTGGATGGACAAGAACTGGTTTGTTTGCAATGGTTGTTATGTAAGGTTCACTATTCCAAAAACAGTCAAAAAGCATAACTGCCCGATATGTTCTTCGGATAACATTGAATTATTGAAACAATAAATTATTGTATTGTGGACAAATGTTACAAAGTAAATAACAGAATATTAATAGTTAAATACAAAGATAAATACAAATGAAAACAGTAATCACATCCACAGGCAATACATTGACATCACCATTTGATAAACGTTTTGGTCGTGCAGCGTGGTATTGCGTATATGATAAAATATCAGGAGAGAAGATATTTTATCAAAATGAAAACATGAATGCAAGTGGAGGAGCAGGAACAAAAGCAGCTGAAAAAATGGTTGAATTGAGTGTCGAAAAGGTTATATCGGGTGACTTCGGACCAAAAGCAAAGGATTTATTGGATAAATTCAATATTCAGATGGTAATCATTCCGGATGATGGTCTTACTGTGAATGATGTCATTGAAAAATTGCAGTAAGCAGATAAAATCGGTTATCACTGTTAGAATGACTTTTAGTACATATTGATAAGGAGTTTTGTATAACAATTAAAATTTAATATTATGCCAGGATTTGACAGAACAGGTCCGGAAGGGCAAGGTCCCAGAACCGGAAGAGCCATGGGGAAATGTAACCCTGAAAAAGAGAACACCGCAGAGGATACAAATCGTGAATACTTTGGAAGAGGAAGAGGATTTGCACGTAGATTAAACCTTGGATTCGGCAGAAAATCTGGCCGCGGACAGGGAAGAAGAGGAGGAGCCGGGCGAAGAATGGGAAGAGGTGGTCAATAAAAGATTTGCATATCGGATCTCCGTTTAACACAGGAATACATGATTTTTATAATGATGTAAACAGAACATCATATGCTTTTGTTATATATAATTATTGCACTTTTCATAGGTAGTGCAGGCAGTGTAGGATTAGCAGGAATTTTATTGTTGCTTGAAGATAAAAAACTTGACACTGTTTCTTCCTACTTGATATCGCTGGCAGGAGGAACTTTGCTGGGAGCAGCATTTTTGGGTATGTTGCCAAAAGCAACAGATATTGCTGGGAACGAGAATTTTGTATTTCGATTAACCCTGGCAGGAATTATAGTTTTTTTTATATTGGAAAAAGCCATTTTGTGGCGTATTTGCACCAACAAACAATGTGAAAGGCACCAGAATGCATCGGCAGCACTAATCCTTTTTGGCGATGCGTTTCATAATTTTATTGATGGAGTGATTATCACAACAGCTTTTTTTTCATCTCATTCCTTCGGCATACTGGTAACACTCTCGGTATTTGCACATGAAATACCGCAGGAACTGGCCGATTTCGGAGTATTAATTAACAATGGATATTCGAGAAAAAAAGCACTTTGGTACAATATGCTTTCCAGTGCTGCAGCATTGCCAGGAGGTATAATTGCATATTATGCCTTTGATTCGGCCGAAAAATTAATACCCTGGGCTCTTGTTATATCAGCTGCCAGCTTTATTTATATTGCACTTGCAGACCTGGTACCTCAATTGCATAAAAAGACAAGGATTCAGGATTCTGTCACTCAGATCGGATTAATTGTAGCCGGAATATTAATTATTTATATCATTAAACTCATTTAACATGAATAAAAGGAAAATCGCTGTACCTGTAAACGAAAGCGGAATACTGGATGCTCACTTTGGTCATTGCAAATATTTTGCACTGATGCATATTGAAGGCGATAAGATTGTCTCTGAAGAAAAATTAATGCCTCCTCCTCATGAACCGGGAGTATTGCCCAGGTGGCTTGCGGAAAACGGAGTTACTGACATACTTGCAGGTGGCATGGGGCATAAGGCCATTCAATTGTTTAATCATTATAAAGTAAATGTGTTTGTTGGAGCTACTCAATTAAAGGTGAATGAACTTGTTGAAGGGTTTTTAAAAGGCACACTGAATTTTTCATCAAATTACTGCGATCACTAGACATGAGGCACGAATGTTATTTTTGTCATATAAAAACTGTAGAAAATTTACTTGATAAATTTCAGCCTGAAGAGGGTATTGCAGAGAAACTTGTTCAATTGACAAACAGATTTCTCTATGAAAACTGGGAAATAACCAATCCTGATATTGCAACAGGAATACATCGCTTAGCCCGCGATATTTTAAACAGACAGGAATTATACAAAGAAGAAAAATACGAAGCCAATGAACTGCTTCTGGGGACGTATGATGTATGGAAAGAAATGGTCATGGAAAGTGATAATCCTTTTTTTACGGCAGCTAAACTGGCTGTCATCGGGAATGTTCTTGATTATGGAGCCCATAGCATTGAGAGTGATATTGTAAATCAAATCAACACATTATCACGGAAAAAGCTTGCTATTGATGAAACTGATACGCTATTTGAAAAGATTAATTCAGCCGGATCAATTCTTTATCTGGGCGATAATGCGGGAGAAATAGTGTTTGACAGACTGTTTATTGAGACTTTCGGAGCGTCTGACGTAACCTATGTAGTACGTGGTAAGCCTGTGATCAATGATGTTACAATGGAGGATGCGATACAATGCGGGATAGATAAGATCTGCAGGACTATCTCAAATGGATTTGATGCTCCTTCAACCCTTCCGGAGTATTGTTCAGATGAGTTTTTAAAAATTTACAATCAGGCGGATCTTATTATAGCAAAGGGCCAGGGGAATTTTGAAGGACTTATGAATTCAGATCATAATAATCTGTTTTTTTTACTAATGGCAAAATGCAATCCCATGGCTGAACTAATAGGTGTGGATGTGGGCGATATGATTGTGTGGAGCAATAATCGGTGATTATGTCATACAAAATAGCCATAGCAAGCGGGAAGGGAGGCACAGGAAAAACAACCGTGTCAGTGAATTTATTTCATATTCTCAGTACTGAAGAAAAAAAGACTGTTCATCTGGTGGATTGCGATGTGGAAGAGCCCAATGATCTCATTTTTTTCACCAATGCCGGCAAAGTGAAAGTAAACGAGATTTTTCAAATGATTCCTGAAATTCATAAAGGAAAATGTACATTTTGCCGCAAATGTGTTGAATATTGTGAATTCAATGCAATTGTCGTAATCCCGGCGGCAAAATTTGCGGAAGTAAATGCAAGTCTGTGTCATTCATGCGGAGCTTGCCTGATAGCTTGTCAGGAAAACGCGATCAGAGAAATCCCAAAGCCAATTGGAAAAGTATCCGTTTATGATGTAAAAGCAGGAAATAAACTTATAGAAGGAAAACTAAAGATAGGTTCTGCTATGCAAACCATGCTTATCAGAGAACTGAAAAAGCGAGTTCCGGGTGAACAGGATATAATCCTTTACGATGCACCTCCCGGAACAAGCTGTCCTGTTGTAGAAACGGTTTGTGATGCAGATTATGTAATACTGGTTTCGGAACCAACACCCTTTGGTTTGCACGATTTGAAAATCATGACCGAACTACTTAAAGAAATGCATAAACCTTACGGGCTTATTATAAACAAAGCCGGACTAGGCAATGAAGAAATATATAGATTCATTGAACTGGAGAATATTGAATTGCTGGGTGAAATACCATTTAAAAGAGACTATGCTGCCTGCTATGCCAGAGGAAATTTATTCAATAATATTCCAAAAGAAATAAGGAATAGCTATATACAAATAATTGAAAAACTGGGAAGGAGGGTATCGGTATATGAAAGAAATAACTGTATTAAGCGGTAAAGGAGGAACAGGAAAGACAAGCATTACTGCAGCACTTGCTTCTGTTGTTGAGAATTCCGTGTTCTGTGATGGCGATGTGGATGCGGCTGATCTTCATTTGATTTTCCAACCGGAAATTGACGAGGAGCACACGTTTTATGGTGCACGGATAGCGAGTATTGATCCTAAAAAGTGTACAAATTGCGGCATTTGTATCGAAAACTGCCGGTTTGATGCAATTCGGTCTGACAAGAAGGGAGAACTGACAATTGATCCTTTTCAATGTGAAGGTTGCCGCTTATGTGAAAGGATTTGTCCGTCGGAAGCAATAACTTCTGAGCGGAGTAGCAATAACTATTGGTATGTATCAAAAACACGATTTGGCACACTTGTACATGCGCGGATGGGACCCGGTGAAGAAAACTCAGGTAAACTGGTTACGCAGGTCAGGAAAAGGGCAAGGGAAATTGCCGGACAAAACAATGCGAACTACATTATTACTGATGGTCCTCCTGGAATTGGATGTGCTACAATATCGTCGCTTGCCGGTATTGATCTGGTGCTGATTGTTACGGAACCTACAAAAACCGGATTGCATGATGTGAAAAGACTGATAGAGCTGATCAGAACTTTTCATATTCCTGCATTCGCGATCATCAATAAGTACGATATAAACAATATTTTATCAGATGAAATTGAGAAATACTTGGAAGCAAACCATATTGGATTTCTTGGAAAAATACCCTTTGACAGGGAGATGGTGGAAGCCATGGTTGAAGGCAAAACAATCATTGAATACAATCCTGGTTCACCAATAGCAGATAAAATAAACGAAGTATGGCAGAGCATGAGATCATAGAAACAAAGGCTGTTCCTATTATAGCCTATGGGAACAAAATATTGAGACAGTCCTGTAATAAGGTAAGTGAGAAAAACAACGGGCTGAACCGACTCATTGATGCATTGTGGAACACCCTGGAAACATCGGGAGGAGTTGGTCTGGCTGCACCTCAGATCAATAGCTCAGACAAAGTATTTGTTGTAAACAGCAAACTGATGTATGATGATTTGCCTGATGCGCAAAAACAAACATGGTTTTCAGGTGATAAGGGGATTGTGGAAACATTTATCAATGCAAGGATCATTGCTGAATCGGAGGAGAATTGGAGTGAATCGGAAGGGTGTCTCAGTATTCCCGGGATTGTTAAGCCTGTGGAAAGATCATGGGAAATAATCGTGGAGTACTTTGACCGGAATTTTAAACCAAAAAGAGTTCAGTTCTCGGGATTTACAGCAAAAGTGATACTGCATGAATACGATCATACAAATGGTATATTATTTATTGATCATTTGCCTGCCTTAAGCAAAAAATTGTTGAGTGCAAAATTGAAACAGATTGCAAGTGGCAGAGTAACAGTTGATTATCCGATAAAATTTTTAAAACATTCCTGACATGCTTAAACACATCGCACTTGAAATACATGAAACCGATCTTCAGGATTTTTACACTGCCATTCTTGGCGGAAAGTTGAGTTATCAATTTCATTTGGAGGAGAAGGATGTCTTCAGGATTTTCAATATTCATCAATCTGTTGATGTGTATTATATGATGCTTGGACAACTGGAATTTGAATTGTTCATTCATCCCGGGGGAGATTACCGTACCTTCAACCATACTTGTCTGATCGCGGAAAAGGCAAGGGATATTTATGAGTTGGCTAAAAAAAATAATTTCTGGACTCATTTAAGAAAATCCGGCAACAACGAAACGTATTTCCTGAAGGATAAAAATGGGAACTTGTTTGAAATAAAAAACAAAGTTAAAGATCAGTAACAGTACTTTAAAGGTATTCAACTGGGGGCAGGATACGGGGTGACAATCAGTATGTCGGGAACTTTTAATCTCAAAAACAAATCATGATATCCAACATTCAAAGAATGGTAAAAATGAAAATAACGAAAAACCTGAAAAAGCATTTCACAGGGTCTTTTTTGATTTTACTGATTATGCTGTATGCACTGGCATTTCAATCTTGTCATGCACAGAAACATCATCATAAAGCTGTGCCCTGCCCGTGTGAAAAAAAAAGAAGGTAATTTTTTTAAGAGTACATATTGAATAAAATGTATGGACATGGAACATCTTAAAAAAGAAATTTCACATTGTACAAAATGTGGATTATCACAATCGCGCAATAAGGTAATCTTTGGAGAAGGGAATCAAAGTGCAAAAATTTTTCTGATCGGCGAAGCTCCGGGAAGAGATGAGGATATACAGGGAAGACCCTTTGTTGGTAAATCAGGAAAGTTGTTGGATAAAATTCTGGAAGCATGCGGATTTAGCCGGAAGGAACATGTATTTATCAGTAATATCATCAAATGCAGGCCTCCCGGTAACAGAATACCCAGTGAGCATGAAGCCAGAACCTGTATGCCCTATTTATTCAGGCAGATTGACCTTGTAAATCCGGAAATACTTGTTTTGCTTGGATCAACAGCTTTGAAATATATATTTGGTCAGGATAAAAAAATTACACGGATTCATGGAACCTGGTTAAACTGGAACAATAGATTGGCTATGCCGGTATATCATCCTGCAGCCTTGCTGAGAAATCCTTCGTTAAAGCGAGATACCTGGGAAGATTATAAAAGAATAGTGCGTAAATATCGTGAACTGATTAATTCACAGCATTTTTCCCCACATGTATGAAACAGAAAAAATGCTTTTTTACATATTGCGGCAACATGATTAAATAAACATATGTTCATATAAATTAAAATTATTATCAATATGATCGCTTTTGGTCCTATACCATCACGAAGACTTGGAATGAGCCTTGGAATAAACAATATTGTATCACATAAAATCTGTTCCTATAGTTGTGTGTATTGCCAGATAGGAAAAACGACCAGAAAATCAATAGTCAGGTCAATGTGTTATGAGCCGGAAAATCTGGTAAATGAAGTTGAAGCCCATTTGAAAAAGCTTGATAAAAAACATTTACCTGATTACCTGACTTTTGTTGCAAATGGTGAGCCCACCCTGGATATAAATCTGGGAAAGGAAATAAAAATGCTGAAAAAAACAGGTTTTCCTGTTGCCGTAATAACGAATGCTTCGTTCATTGATAAGCAGCAGGTGAGGGAGGATTTAATGCGGGCCGACTGGGTCTCCGTAAAGGTAGATTCTGTGAATGAGAAGATATGGAATAAAATCAACCGGCCAATGACAGGGATTTATCTTGATAAAATTCTTGAAGGGCTGCGAATATTTGTTTCTGAGTATGAAGGTAAGTTGCATACCGAGACCATGCTTATTGATGGCTACAATGATGCTACAGAAGATTTGAAAGAAAACTCCGGTTTTATCGCTGGTCTGCATCCGGAAACTTCCTATTTATCGATACCAACCAGACCTCCTGCTGAAAAAGAAGCAGGTGTCGTATCGGAAATGAAACTTACTGAAGCATGGCAGATTTTTCAGGGAAATGGCATAAAAACTGAATTGCTGACTGGATTTGAGGGTACTGAAGCAGGATTTACAGGTAATGCCGTTAATGATATACTTAATATTACGGCAGTTCATCCTTTACGGGAAGATACTATTATGGAACTAATCAAAAAAGAAAAGGCAAACATGAATATTGTTATGTCACTTGTTAGGCAAAAATTAATCAGGGAAGTACACTATAAAGGGAAAAGGTATTATGTAAGAAGCTTTCATCTTTAGGGATTCTTATTCACATTCATTCTATTGAACAAACAAATACAAAAGGAATAGAGAAATGATAACTGACGAAATACAAATACGACCAAGATATGGAGAGGTTGATCGTATGGGCTATGTTTATCATGCCAATTATGTGCACTATTGTCATCAGGCAAGAACCGAACTGTTGCGAAAATATGGAATTAACGACTGTATACTGGAGAAGAACAACATCATGCTGCCAGTTGTTGGGATGAACCTTAAGTATTTTAAACCTGCCTATTATGATGAATTATTAACCGTAAAAACTTCAATTCGGGAAATGCCGCATGTCCGGTTTAAGTTTGAATTTGAGATCACAAATAAAAAAGAAGAGAAAGTATGTACTGCAAATACAACTCTTGTTTTTGTTGAAGCTACAAGCAGAGTTCCAACAATAGTTCCTGAACTGATTGAGGAAGCGCTTAAAAACCCTCCTAAATCATTAAACTCATGAGATTAACAGTTTTAACTGAAAATGTTGCAGGATATGATCTGTTAGCGGAACACGGATTATCCTATTATATTGAATGCAATGAGAAAAAAATACTATTTGATACGGGACATACTACTGTTTTTCTGGAAAATGCCAAAAAAATAGGGATAGATATTACTAAGGAAATAGATATTGTGGTTTTAAGTCATGGCCATTGGGATCATGGAGATGGATTGCGCTTCATGAAAAACCAAACACTGCTTACTCATCCCTCGGCATTCATTAAACGATACCATAAAAATGATACTGTAAACATAGGTCTTGAACTTAACAGATTGGAAGCGGAGAAACGCTATCATTTGATTACTTCGGAAAGACCCTATAAAATCACTAATACCGTATTGTTTCTTGGAGAGATCCCAAGAGTAAACAGTTTTGAATCAAAAACAACAACATTTGAAGATGAACATGGGAATGAAGACTTTGTGCCTGATGATTCTGCTTTGGCCATTGTTGAGAATGACAGACTGGTAATTGTAACCGGATGCTCGCATTCGGGGATATGCAATATAACAGACTACGCCATGAAAGTTACCGGCATGAAGAAGGTAAAAGCAATTCTTGGAGGATTTCATCTGAAGGGTGATGATTTACAAACAAAAAAAACAATTCAACATTTAAAGCAACTGAACATTGAATGTGTATATCCTTCGCATTGCACCGAGTTGCCGGCACTTGCATCTTTTTATAATGAATTTGGAATTCGACAGATCAAAACGGGAATGATATTTAATTTTTAAAGAGTTTGGAATGAGGTGTATAATTTCATTCTATAATGAACAACTATTAAATGTAATTGTTCTTTATTAGGAATAGTTCTTATTAATAATAAAATATACTTCTTCGGATTACAATATCATCCGGTATGTTTCATGCAAAGTTGAAGATCACAATTACAATTTAGATTAACTTAAACTTAAAGCATAAATTATTAATAAACTTAAATAATT
>JAFGQO010000123.1 GCA_016935615.1 Bacteroidales bacterium | reverse complement strand
ATAGTTGAGGTATCAATATCCGAAATTGCAGTGACAGTATTGATCTATCTCGGCATACCATTTTTTGCCGGATTAATTACAAATACAGTTTTGAGACGAGTTAAAAATGATGATTGGTATTATAGTAAATTCATTCCAAAAGTGTCATGGCTAACCCCTATTGCACTATTGTTTACAATTTTTGTAATGTTCTCGCTTAAAGGTGAAAACATTATAAAGTTACCGGTGGATGTCCTCAGGGTCGCTGTTCCATACACAATTTATTTTGCTGTAATGTTTTTCTCAACATTCTTTATTGCCAAATGGATGGGGAATGGCTATGAAAAATCAGCTACAATGGCATTCACGGCAGGAAGCAATGATTTCGAACTTGCAATTGCTGTTGCTGTAGCCGTATTTGGCATTAATTCCCAGGCAGCATTTGCAACCGTAATCGGGCCATTGGTTGAAGTGCCGGTACTGATTCTGCTCGTCAATGTCGCACTGAAATTCAAGACAAAATATTTTCTCAAACAAAATTGAGAATTTATCTAACCCGCCTGGGGGACGGTTTTAAAGCCTTATCTGCTGACCATAATTAGTCGCAGTCAGCGATTGGAGTAAAGAAGTCAACGGTCTGGACAATAGCTGCTGTTTCATTAATCCGGTAAACAGTAACTTCGTCTGAATTCTGGGTATCAATTAATCCTTCTATCATCATTTAAAGATGGTTTGCTTAGCTGTATTAAGTAAGTGCATGGGAAATTCAAAATAATTCAGTAGAGAAAACCATAAAAACATTTGCATAATGAACATATGTTCACTTAATTTGTGATAAACTATTGCTCTTATTATATGGGATCACAACCAGTCAGATTACCTGAGGTTAGCCGTTTTACTGTAATCGCTGGTTAAGCGATTCAATAATAAACATATACCATTTTTAAGAATTATTTAAAATCCAGTAGATATGCCAACGTTATATGAACAGCTTGAAAAGGATGTTCGTTTTAAGGAAGGTATGAAAGCCTGTATGAACTGCGGAGTCTGCACTGCGATTTGTCCTGCGGCAGAAGTGAGTGATTACGATCCGAGGATGGTCGTGAATTTAGTTCAGCAAAGAGATGAAGGTGAGCTTGAAAAGCTCCTTAAGAGCGATACAATATGGAGATGCGGGGAATGTTTGTCATGTAAAACCAGATGTCCCCGCGGAAATGTTCCCTGTTATATTATACAGGCATTGAGGGCTCTTTCTATTGAAACAGGGTTTTTTACAGAAAGTGAGCAGGGCAGGAAACAGCTTGCCATAAAAAGGACAGTTGGAGATCATATTCTGGAATACGGATATTGCGTATATATTGATGAGGTTGATCTTGAAACCTATCCTGAGCAGGGACCAATTTGGGATTGGCTGAGGAATCACAGGGAATCAATGATGAAAAGGCTCGGTACCAGCTATAAGGAAGACAGGGCAGGAACCCTTAGAAATACCACGAAGGAATCGCTTGATGATCTTAAGAGGATTTTTGATGAAACAGGCGGCACCCGGAGATTTGAGAAAATCGAAAAATACTCATCCGAAAAAGCAAAGGAACTAAATAAAGACTTTAAGGAAGGGAAAGATGAATACTGGAGATTCCTTTATAATGAATAGTTAAATAAACAGACATTCAGTAAATTTTACAACTTCGTGAAAATCAGGAAAAATGAAATCTGGGCAGCATACCAGAAAGAAATAGCTGAGGATAAATATTATTTTGCCCGAAGCTGCATCAGGCAGAATATCTTCCCTGCAGCAGAGAATCTTTATTTAAATATCCTGAGGGATGTAATTGGTAAAGATATTTATGACGATGCACGACAAACAACCTGCACTGGAATTGCTTATCATTCAGGATTAATTCCCATGGAGACAATAATGACGGTGGTTGCCCGCCAGTTTGCTCTGATGGAGCAGGCAGGGTATGAAAATTTTGTTGTTTCATGTGTTACTTCGTTTGGTATATATGTTGAAATGCTGGAGACATGGAAACATTTTCCTGAAACAGAAAAAAATACCCGTAAAGCACTGAAAAAGGCAACAGGGATGACTTTCACGATACCCAGGAATATTGTTCATGCAAGTGATGTTATCTATAAATTCCGTGATAAAATATCTGAAAAAGTCAAATACCGGCTTGTCAATTCAGAAACAGGCGAACCTCTTAAAGTTGTTGATCACGTTGGGTGCCATTATGCAAAAATATTTCCCTCACATGGCATAGGCGGAGCAGAATATCCTTATGTTCTGGCAGGGATGATTGATGAATGGGGCGGAGAACAGGTTGACTACCCGGAACGGCGTCATTGTTGCGGTTTTGGCTTCAGGCAATATCTGCTTAAGTCAAACCGGGGATATTCTGTTTCTAATTCAAAAAAGAAATTTGATTCAATGCAACCCTTCAAACCTGATCTTATAATAGCAAACTGCCCCGGTTGCACTTTTTTCCTTGACCGGTGGCAATATGTTATTGCAGAACAGACAGGAATCACTTATGGTCAAAATGGATACGGCATACCGGTTTTAACTTATGAAGAAATTGCAGGACTGCTCTTAGGTTATGATCCCTGGGATATCGGGCTGCAAATCCATCAGGTGTCAGTTGAACCTTTGCTTGATAAACTCGGGATTAATTACGACCCGGAACAAAAATATATGGGATTAAATAATGAAGATATTGGCAAACCTGACCGTCCCCAGGTATTGAAATGTGTATGAAACGATCATAAATATTCGCCGGATAGCGAAGTATAATGTTATATAAATACAATCAAAAAAATAAATAATCAAAAATGAAAACTACAGATGTATTAGTCATAGGAGGAAGTGCCGCAGGTATGGTTGCTGCCCTGACAGGCAAATCTTCATGGCCTGAAAAGAGTTTTATTTTAGTCAAGAAACAAAAGGATATGATGGTCCCTTGTGGAATACCTTATATTTTCGGAACTCTTGACAATATAAACCAAAATATCATGCCGGTTGACTCGATGATGAAAAAAGCCGGTATAGAATCGATTGTAGATGAAGTAACAATCATAAACACAAAAAACAAAAGCGTTGATCTTGCCGGCGGAGAGACAATTAAATATGAAAAACTTGTTATTGCTACCGGATCAATACCCGTAAAACCTAAATGGATGATCGGAGGAGACAAAGAGAATGTTTTTACTATTCCAAAAGATAATATCTACCTTGACGAGATGAAGAACAAGCTGGCTTCGCTTAAAAAAATTGTTGTTATCGGAGCCGGGTTCATTGGTGTTGAATTTTCTGACGAACTTGTAAAGAGCGGGCATGAAGTCGTACTGGTAGAAAAACTTCCGGAAATTCTAATGCTTGCCTTCGATGTTGAACTGTCAGAAAAGATTGAGGATATACTTGTTAAAAGAGGAGTGAAAATCATTACGGGGAATGGGATAAAAGAAATCCATGGGGATAAAAAGGTCGAAAGAGTAGAGCTTGAAAACGGGGAATCTTTTGAAACAGATGCAGTAATTCTCTCAATAGGGTATAAACCAAATGTCGAACTGGCGCGTAAATCCGGAATTTATGTTGATGAAAGCAATTTTATTGCGGTTGACGAATATATGCGTACGCATGTAAAGGATATTTTTGCAGTGGGTGATTGTGCACAGAAACGCGATTTTGTTACCCGCGCCAGAGTATCAACCATGCTAGCCTCAACAGCATGTGCTGAAGCAAGGATAGCAGGAATGAATCTTTTTAACCTGAATGTTGTGAAGACCTTCAGCGGTACAATAGCAATATATTCTACTGCCATAGGAAAAACAGGCTTCGGAACAGCCGGACTTACAGAAGCAAGGGCAAAAGCAGAAGGAATTGATACCATTACCGGAATATTTGAAGGTGTTGACCGTCATCCCGGGAACCTGCCTGATACCCATAAGCAACTTGTTAAACTTATAGCAGCCCGACACTCCGGCGTAATAATCGGGGGTGAAGTTATCGGAGGGTTAAGCGCAGGTGAACTAACCAATGTAATCGGATTGGCCATACAGAACCGGATGTCAGTCAATTCATTGCTTACATCTCAGATAGGAACACATCCCTGCCTGACAGCCTCACCGGCCGGTTATCCTTTGATTAAAGCTGCTGAAATAATTGCAGGTAAAATGTGGACGAAATAAAAAAACACGTTATAACTAATTGCAGGGACACAGATCAAAATTCTCAAAATGCCACACTCCCGGAATATCTCATCTTCTTTACTCATATCCTGAATCCATGGATTTCCGGAAAGCAAAAACAAGGGACTCAACGATAATAACATTCTGAATGTATATCTATAATAAGGCATACCCCTTTTTATTCCGTCTGGCTTTGATCCTGATCATACTAAATACAATTTTTCTACTTACCAAATATCAGGGTAAGGCAGACATCTTTGTACCTGTAGTATCAATAATATTTTATGTTTTTATCTCTCTGTTTTTTAGAGTCCCGGTTAGAAAGTCTGTCGAAAATAATAACTACATACTTGCTCCTGCAGATGGATTAATTGTAGCCCTGGAAGAAATATTTGAAGATGAATATCTTAAAACAGCCTGCATAAAAATATCCATATTTATGTCTGTCTTTAATGTTCATCAGAACATAATTCCTGTAAGCGGGGAAATAAAATACTTAAAGCATCATCCTGGTAAACATATTGTGGCCTGGCATCCCAAGTCAAGTTTTAAAAATGAACACACCTCGATAATTATTGAAATAGATGGAAATGTACAGATTAAAGTCAGTCAGATTGCAGGTATAATAGCAAAACGAATAGTCTGTAATTTCAGAGAAGGGGATGAAGTCAGGCAGGGTGATGAACTCGGATTTATCTTTTTCGGTTCAAGGGTAGATATATATCTGCCTTTATGGGCCAGGATTAAAGTAAAACCTGGCGACAAGGTTAAGGCAAAATTTGATATAATAGCAGAGGTTAATAACAACAATGGTTAACCAATACGAAAATTGGTGTTCTTATAATACTTTAAGGCATTATTGACCTCTATAAAAGGCATTTGATTCAATTTAAAATTTTTCTGAATAAACTTGCATAATGAGAATAATCTCATTATCTTTATGAATAATTACAATTATTTGTTGTAACCATTTTGCAGAAATTAGTAAATAAAAATTGAAATTAAATAATAAAGAAGGAGGCATACTATGGCTTTAATGATAACTGATGAATGTATTTCCTGTGGACT
>JAFGQO010000122.1 GCA_016935615.1 Bacteroidales bacterium | reverse complement strand
TGAAACCAGAAGACCAAGCGATACCAGGGAACAAGAGGAAGGTTTCGACATCCCTGTTGACATCGGTGGAATTACCCAGGCATATTTACTGTTTGATGATGTATTTATTCCAAAGGAGCGCATTTTCATGTGCCAAGAATATTCAAAGGCAATTCAGGCAGTACTTAACTTTGTGGCTCCATACAGAGCAGCAATTGGAGGATGCGTCGCAGGTCAGGGAGATCTCATGGTAGGCGCAGCGGCCTTAATGGCACGTGCAAACGGATTATCAGAAAAGGTATTTAGAGAAAAAATCAACCAGATGATAATAAACAATGAAACGACCTTTGGTATGGGAATTGCAGCAAGCGCCCTTGGAAAAAAACATCCATCTGGGGTATGGATTCCCGATCCTCTTTTGGCAAATGTAAACAAAGTTCATGTGGCAACTTTACCATATGAGACAAAACGTATTACCCAGGACATAGCCGGGGGAATTGCCGAAACAGGTTGTCTTCCATCCTGCAAAGATATTAACGATCCAAAATACGGTGATCTTCTTAAAAAATATTTAAAAGCAAATTGCTCGGGTGAAACTAGAGCAAAAATTGCTAGATTGATAGAATGGTTAACAATTGGTGCCGGAGTTCCCGGTTGCATGCATGGCGGCGGCTCACCTGATGGAGCAAAACTAATGATCAATGCAAAATCTGACATAAACAATTACATTGAACTAGCAAAACGTCTGGCTGATATAAAGGAAAACATACAAGTGGAACAAAGAAAAAAGTAAGCCATTATTTTACTTTTTCTTGATAATTTATCCTGAAATTTCGGCATATTTTAAATATAAAAAGAGCATAAGGAGATTCTCGTATCGTCGAAGAGCAATAAGCAAAAGTATAAATAATTAACGATTGTTAATAATCAGGGATACTAATGTCCATAACAGATTTAACTTCAATGGGGGAGCCACAATCTGAGGCAAGAAAGTATATCAATGAAAGACTTTTAAAATTGAAAAATGAAATTTCTGACTATTGCTTTCAATGCGCCAAATGTACCTCAGGCTGCGAGGCTCACAAATTACTTGAATTAGAACCCCACAAAATCGTAGCGCTTCTGAAAAGAGGTCTTATTGATGAAATGGTTAATTCAGATATAATATGGACGTGCATGAGCTGCTTTAAATGCAGGGAAAGATGTCCTCAAAAGGTAGCCCCGGTTGAAATTTTATTTGCCTTGAAAAATATGGCAGTTGCCAGCGGAAAACAAATCCCTGGCAATTATACACAATTATTGCAATCAGTTTTATCCATAGGTCTTTTACAAGAAGTTAAAACAGTAACAACAAGAGACAACAAAACAGCAGATAGGAATCAGCTTAACTTACCAGAGATTTCCAAACCGCAAGATCCTATGAAATTTCAAACAATGCTTGCAAAAATTGCAGTTGAGAAACTCTAACGAGGGTTTTAATGGAGAAATTTGCACTATATCCCGGTTGCGTAATGCCAACAGAGCAGTACGCATATGAAATGTCTATTCGAGAAGTACTTCCAAAGCTGGGAGTTGAACTAATCGATCTTAAAAATTTTTCGTGTTGCGGGGAACCAATCAAAAGTGTAAATCAGATGATGACTTTAACGCTCTCGGCAAGAAATATTGCCATTGCCGAAAAGGAAAATCTTGACATTTTTGCCCCATGTCCGATGTGTCATTTGGCTCTCAGCGAAACCAAAAAGATTCTTGATTCTGATGAAACAATGTTAAACCGAGTAAACAATCTATTAAAGGATGAAGATTTGTCCTACAAGGGAAGAAGTAAGATAGTTAGTATCTTAGATTTATTGTATGATATTATTGGAACAGAAAAGATAAAACAATTGGTAAAGCAGCCATTAAAGGATCTAAAAATTGCCGTGCATTACGGTTGTCATCTAATTCGACCCTCAGAAGTGGGAAGACCGGATGATTCAGAAAATCCACAAAAGATGGATAAAATTTTAAAAGAAATTGGCGCAAATCCTGTTTATTATTCTGAGAAATTGGATTGCTGCGGAGCATTATTGAGTGTAAATCTACCAGATTCAGCACTTACAAAGACAGGTCAGAAATTAAAAAGTGTTCAGGAAAAAGGTTTCGATGCCTTTGTTGACACTTGTCCATGGTGTCACCGTCAATTTGACGCAAAACAGGTTAAATCAGGAGAAACTGTATCTACAAAATTGGAAATGCCTGTTTTTTATTTAACTCAACTGATTGGATTATCATTTGGTATTTCAGAAGATAAACTTGGACTAAATTTGAATTTGAGTCCTGTTGATAAAATCGAAGTGAAAAAATGAACAAAAAAATTGGAGTTTTCGTTTGTCACTGCGGTATTAACATTTCATCAAATGTAGATGTTGAAGAATTAACTGAATATTCAAAAAAATTGGATAATGTAAAAGTTGCCAAGAATTACAAGTATATGTGCTCAGACAATGGAGCAAAGCTAATCAAGGAATCAATAAAGAAACACAATCTCGACAGCATTGTAATTGCGTGTTGTTCTCC
>JAFGQO010000121.1 GCA_016935615.1 Bacteroidales bacterium | reverse complement strand
TATAAGGATAGATAATACATTTATTGATTTATAGTTATTTATATGAGCAGACTTTGTGTTTCTTCGGGTTTTGGAGTCTTCGTGGCTAAAATAGCATGATTAAAAATGCCACAAAGTCACCAAAACACAAAGATCTCACTAAGAAACTTTTTAAATAATTGATAATTAAGTTTTTTATTTCGATCTCACGCTATTTAAATAATATCGTGCACCATGAAAAACATAGTTTTCTTATTGTTGTTGATTGTTTCTTCAATATCCATTCATTCCGCACATGCTCAATTATGGAAAAGAGTTGAAAAATCAATTCCCGGAAATTCAAAAAATATTTCCAATGAAGATGCAGTTGCAGGAATCAAAGAGGCACTCATTCAAGGAACAGGAAAAAGTATAGAACTGGTATCCGTAAAAGATGGGTATTTCGGCAATCCGGAAATTAAAATACCATTTCCTCCCGAAGCTGACATGATAGAAAACAAATTAAGATTGATCGGGCTCGGCGGTGAAGTTGATAAGGTAGTGTTAAGCATTAACAGAGCTGCCGAGGATGCAGCAGATGAAATCAAACCGATATTTATCTCTGCAATCAAAGAAATGAGTGTTCATGATGCCCTTGACATCGTTAACGGGAATAATCATGCTGCCACCAATTACCTTCAGAAAAAAACCACAAATGATATTTTCAGGAAAATAAAGCCTCTCATTGAACACTCTCTTGAAAAAGTAAATGCCACCAAATACTGGAATAGTGTTGTTACAACATACAATGCCATCCCTCTTGTAAAAAAGATGAATCCTGATTTATCCGAATATGTAACCGACAAAGCGATTGAAGGATTATTTGTTATGATATCAAAAGAAGAAGAAAAGATCAGAAAAGATCCATTGGCAAGAACTTCGGATATCCTGGAATGGGTTTTTGGTGATTGATCGTATTGGTTATTCCATTGCCTTTACTAACACATATGTTGCATCATCAAAATTTAATCCTGCAATTAAAGATTGAATTAAACTTTTTATTTTACTGGTATTCTTTGTTTTTAATATCGCAATAAACTTTTTCATATTTTGTTCAATGATCGAATAAAACCCGTCTGAACAGAGAAAAAAATCTTTGTTGCCGGTCCTGATTGTTGCTTCCCTGAAGTCATTCTCATTAAGATTCATTATTCCAAGACATTTTGTAAGAATATTGCTTCCGGGGTAAAGTGTATCATCAGTAGTTACTGATCTTATACTATGATTATCCACGACATATATTCTTGAGTCTCCAAGATTAGAGATAATCAGATCAGGCCTGTTCACCGAACAAACAGCACAATAAGTTGTAAGTGCATTCGTTAATCCACTCAATAGTATATGATTATGTGAACCGTACATGAGTCCTTTTAGATCATATGTATTGTTGTGGTAATAATCGGGATGGTTTTGTTTTATAAATTCAATTGCGTTTTCCACACCTTGTTTTGGATGTATTGACCGGCTAACACCGTCAAATACAAAAAAAAGACTGTATTTCTTTTGACTCACAATAAAAAAACCATCCTGATTTTCCACATGGGATATACCCTGGAAGGAATCGGCGATAAAATTGAATTCACTCATGGTTTTTTCAATAATTGGATCATAATTGCAATTGTAAGTTAAAAAATATTATCCAGCGGAAACATGAATCATTGCTGTATTTTTTGAGGATTGTATTACTTTTAGTGCCACAACTCATTCAACTGGTGATGACATTCTTTCAGGAACATATCGGTGAATTCTATGCACTTTGCACTGCAATTTTCTGGACGGCAACAGCTCTTGCTTTTGAATCTGCAAGTTTAAAAGTAGGATCGTTATCCGTAAATATCATAAGACTGGTATTGGGATTCCTGTTTTTAAGTCTTTTTTCCCTGATTTACCGCGGTAGTTTTTTCCCGTCCGATGCAAATCTTTATCAATGGACATGGCTGAGTGTATCCGGTCTGATCGGATTTGTTCTTGGTGATCTTTTTTTGTTTAAATCATACACCATGATAGGTTCGCGTTTTGCAATGCTTATTATGGCTCTTGTGCCTCCGCTGGCAGCTTTTTTTGGATTTCTTATTTTAAAGGAACGAATAGATTATCTGAATTATCTTGGGATGATTTTAACGATTGGAGGTATTGCCATAGCGATCATCAGTCGCGGTGAAAACGGAACACGCTATACGCTTAAGCTGCCTGTTAAAGGTATTTTATTTGCATTTGGCGGAGCTGCCGGTCAGGCCTTGGGACTTGTACTGAGCAAACTTGGGATGAAAAATTATGACCCTTTTGCCGCAACCCAGATAAGAATTATTGCAGGAACAGCAGGATTTGTACTATTGGTAAGTATAATGCGCAGATGGAAAAGAGTATTTGAAGCAGTATTACACTACAAAGCTATGATCGCCATAATGACGGGATCATTTTTCGGACCCTTTCTGGGAGTTTCATTTTCTTTACTGGCAGTTGCTCATACTGAAACAGGCATAGCATCGACCATAATGGCTATTGTTCCTGTTTTAATTCTTGTTCCGGCAGTTGTTTTCTATCATCAGAAAGTCACTTTGTATGAGATAATAGGTGCTGTAATCAGCGTTCTTGGAGTAACAATCTTTTTTGTTCTCTGAAATTCAAGGATCCGGTTAAGAACTAATAGCAGTGTTCATGATCAAAAATAACTTTATTCAGCGTGATTTTAGCCGGGAATTCATTTTCACTTATTCCCGTAGCAGTGGTCCGGGAGGACAGAACATAAACAAAGTCAACACCAGGGTAGAACTTCGTTTTAATGTTCCTGATTCGACTTTATTGACAGAAAATGAAAAATCATTGATCCTTTCAAAACTAAAATCAAGTCTTACGGTCAAAGGAGAATTAATTATCAGTTCCCAAACTGAACGCTCACAATTAAGAAATAAAGAAGAAACGATCAGAAAATTCAATTTTCTGATACGGGAAGCCTTAAAACCTTTGAATATCAGGAAGCCGACAAAACCAACACGTTTGTCGAAAATGAAAAATCGTGAAAAGAAAATCCTTCATTCTTTAAAAAAGCAGTTGCGACGAAAACCTGATTATTAACGCAATTCTATTTTGTTATGTATTCTATTGAAGAAGCCAAATTGATCCGGAAAGAATATTGGGACAAATTCAAATCCTGGTCTGGAAGAAAAAGAACAAGGGAAGGAAAAAAAGGAGAATGGTTGATGAATGATACCGGCATAAAGCAAATGAAATTGAAATTCCATTTTGATGAAACGATAGCCCTTGTGGCCATTGAGATCGACACCAGAAATCCGGAAAAAAGAATTGAACTTTGGAATAAGCTGGAATCATTAAAAAACAAGATAGAGGAAGAAATTCCTTTTCCTCTTGTATGGGAGATTGATTACCCTCTTTCTGAAACCAAATCCGTTTCAAGAATTTATACTCAAATTAACGGAATTAGCATATACAAAAAGGAATGCTGGGGAAAAGCAAACAATTTTTTCTATAAAAAAATGAATTTTATGGAAGATTTTTTTCTGAAATACAAAGATTATATCAAATACAGCAAGACTTAAACAATGTCGATTTCATATCCGTCTTCCTTAAGGTTAACCGCGACCTTTTCTGCATAAGCTTTATCAAAGTATACTTTGGGTTTATGTTTTGCAAAAACAGGATATCTGCCCACCGAATCTTCCGAATTCAGATAGTTGTAACCTACCAGGTAAAGCTCTGTTCCTTTCAGCATTACACGGTATACAGGTCGGTGTTTACACAACTCAATAACCTCCTGAAGTTCAAATCGTGTTATATCGGGCTCGTGTTTTAACTTCACCGTTTTAATAATGTCATCACTGAAGGGTTCTTTAGTAAAGTGAAGATCAAAATTTTTAACATAACAAGATAATACTACCGATTCATCCATTATCACTGCGGGTTTCTGATCATCCCCAACAAGTCGCACATTCACTCCGTTTCTTGAAAACAGACTCTTAAGACGTTTATTTCGCCTGGCAACCATTTCTTCTAATGTTTCATTCTTTCTCATCTTTCCTGTAATGTCTAATTGATTGAATATTATTGTCCTTACTCATCCGATGAAAGGAAAATCACGCTAAATACACAGTAAAACAAATATAGATAAAAAAATAAAAAAGCCTATATTTTGCTGCAATAGTTCTGAAATAATGTCAATTGTCTGGTCGGAAATTGGATTGCGGGATAAACATAAATCCTATTAATCTTAGTTAAAAAACAAGTACAAACTAAATAATGTTGCCGAAAGCAATGATCAAAATGCATTCTTGTTCAAATGAAACTCGAAATTTCGAATTTTATATTCATTAAATACCTTATAGTGAAAAGGTATAAATTTTAAACTTCCTAAAGTAACAAAATAATTTTTGAAATTATAATGATTTTACTCAGCCTGATAAAGAAGTTCAGCGATACATTTTCAAATTAATACCGTGGAGTTTGGAATTTAAATAAATATAATTACTTTTACACATCCTACCTTATATCAGTCACACGCGCTAACGGTCTCTGGCTCTGCATCTCAATGCAGAGCTTTTTTTATTTCCTGTATTCACAAAGCCGGCTATACTGAACATTGTAATTGCATCATGCGTAATGGATTCATAGCTCCAAGTCACTAGTCTCATCTTCTCACAGTCACACTATCTTGCTTTTTCATCTTCCCACATTCTCACTCTCTCATTCCCATCTTCTTTCTTCCGACTTCGGCCTTCAGACTTCCAACTCCAGACTCTAAACTCCAAACTGTCCTATTTCATAACTCTTGCTGTTTAACAATAAAAATGTAAAATCATTGCTTTAATTTTACCATTGTATGTATGCAATAATTGATGTGGAAACAACAGGAGGTAGTCCGGTGATTGAGAAAATAACCGAAATAGCTGTTGTTGTCCATAACGGAGAAAAAATTGTTGATCAGTTTTGTTCGTTGGTAAATCCTGAAAAAAAAATCCCTTATTTCATTACAAATCTTACCGGTATTACCAATGCAATGGTTGCTCATTCTCCAAAATTCTATGAAATTGCCAAAAAGATTCTTGAACTAACAAACGATTGCATATTTGTTGCTCACAATGTATCCTTTGATTACCATTTTATCCGAAATGAGTACAAACGATTGGGATATACTTTTTATCGTGATAAAATCTGTACTGTTCAATTGAGCAAAAAATTAATACCGGGACTTAACTCCTATAATCTGGGCAATATCTGCAAATGCCTGAACATAACAAATTCGTCTCGCCACCGTGCAGGAGGAGATGCAGATGCAACAGTAAAACTTTTTGAATATTTACTTAAATTAAGTCATAATAATAATCTATACATTAATAATCTAAGTAAACTTAATAAAATTACTATTCATCCGGATCTTTGTCTTGAAAAAATCAATGATCTGCCTGAAGATACGGGAGTTTATTATTTTTTTAATGATAAAAATGAATTGATCTATATCGGAAAAAGCAAAAATATTCGCACTCGTGTAATGACTCACCTCAACAACAACAGCGAAAAGAAAGCCATAGAAATGAAAACTGAAATTGCAGATATTGAGTATGAATTAACCGGCAGCGAATTGATTGCATTATTAAAAGAATCACACGAGATAAAACAACATAAACCATTATATAACAGATCACAAAGAAGATCACTTTCTCAATACGGACTATTTCATTACATTGATAAAAATGGTTATATATGCTTTGCTCTGGATAAATTAACGGCATCACCGGAAACTCCTTTGTGTTGTTTTTCTTCTTTAAGATCGGCCAAAACATACCTTCAGAATAAGGTGGAGGAATTCCGGTTATACAATAAACTATGTGGATTGTATCCTTCTTCGGGCGCCTGCTTTCATTATGAGATCGCTGAATGCAACGGTGCCTGCATTGGGAAAGAATTGCCTGAAACCTATAATTCAAGAGCTCAATTGTTACTAAATGAACAAAATTATAAACACAATTGCTTCTGTATACTTGATTCCGGGAGAAATGAAAATGAATATGCTGTTGTCAAAGTTGACAACGGAAAATATATAGGTTACGGATACATCGGGAAGGATTTTTGTTCTTCAGATCGGGAATTATTAAATGATTGTATCAAAAAGTACGATGACAACAGGGATGTTCAGCAAATCATTAAAACTTTTCTGCGTAAAAACAAACAGGTTGCTTTGATCGGTCAGGATTAAATAGCATTTTCCCTGATATACAACTATCTATAATTCAATTATTCAACAATTTCTCCTGAAAGATATTGTGATTTTTAATAGCATGTTCATTGTTTTATACGCTGGTATTCTTTCTCCGGTTATTCACAATTTTTAGTTTACCACGATCTGGTAAATTTTCGAAGGATTTTATAAAATCCTGAATTACATTTACTTAATGAATTATACATTTTCTAACCTGCCTGCCCTGCCATTCGGTTCACCCGCCGCAGGAGGGCAGGCAGGCAACAGTCAAGTGTGTAATTTAGGTTTATAAATCAGGCTTAAAAAAGCAAAATAAAACTATTTCATTCGTATTTTTGCAGCGAAATTAATAACCCTCCAAATTTCAGTTGTATGATTCTATTCTTCAGAGACCGGAAGGCCAATATATTAGCTGTTGAAACTCAAAATCTGCCCGAACAGGAAGTCCTGAAAAAACTTACCTGGCTGTTTTCCGGAGCTGAGTACACAGACCAGATCCAAATTGAAGGAACATTTATCGGACCTCGTCGTGAAATGATCACTCCATGGAGTACAAATGCTGTAGAAATCACACAAAATATGGGCATACCGGGAATATCAAGGATTGAAGAATTTCAATTATCGAAGGATCCGAACCCCGAATATGATCCTATGTTAAATCGATTGTACAATGGTATAGACCAGGATATTTTCACAATTAAGATTCAGCCTGAACCTATTCTTTTCATTGACGACATTGCCGAATACAACCTTCAGGAGGGCCTTGCTTTAAACAGGGATGAAATAAAATACCTTGAGCATCTCAGTCGAAGATTAGGAAGAAGACTGACAGACAGTGAAATTTTCGGTTTTTCCCAGGTCAACTCCGAACATTGCAGACACAAGATCTTTAACGGACAGTTTATTATTGACGGTACTGCAAAGAAAGATACATTGTTTCAATTGATCAAACTCAGCACAAAGAAGAATCGCAATGCGGTAGTATCAGCTTATAAAGACAATTGTGCTTTTCTGAAAGGCCCGGTGATTGAACAATTTGCGCCTTCCATACAAAATAAACCCGGTTTTTTTATTGTGAAAGAGATCAACTCCGTGCTGTCATTAAAAGCCGAAACACACAACTTTCCAACAACCGTTGAGCCTTTTAACGGTGCAGCAACAGGCACAGGCGGAGAAATTCGTGATCGTATGGGAGGTGGCAAAGCAGCTCTACCCCTCGCAGGCACTGCTGTATATATGACATCCTTTTCCAGGCTGAAAAAAGGCAGAGACTGGGAAAAGAATATACCACCGAGAAAGTGGCTGTATCAAACACCCAAACAAATCCTGATAAAAGCTTCCAACGGAGCAAGTGATTTTGGGAACAAATTCGGACAACCTTTGATTTGCGGCAGTCTCTTAACATTTGAACATTCGGAAAATGAAAGGATCTATGGATATGACAAAGTCATTATGCTTGCAGGGGGTGTGGGTTTTGGAAAAGCCGAAGACAGTAAAAAGGGGCATCCGAAAAAAGGAGATAAGATCATCTTGATTGGCGGCGACAATTATCGTATCGGTATGGGAGGCGGAGCAGTGTCTTCCGTTGCCACGGGTGAATATAAGAATACAATTGAGCTGAATGCTGTTCAGAGATCAAATCCGGAAATGCAGAAACGGGCATGCAATGCGATCAGAGCCATGGCAGAATCCGATCATAATCCGGTGATCTCTATTCACGATCATGGAGCAGGCGGACACCTGAATTGTCTTTCTGAACTGGTTGAAGAAACAGGCGGTAAAATTGACATGAGCAAGCTACCCATAGGAGATCCTACCCTTTCAGACAAAGAGATTGCAGGAAATGAGTCCCAGGAAAGGATGGGTCTGATACTGGAAGATAAGGATATAAAATATCTGAAGGAAGTTTCGGAACGTGAGCGTGCCCCTATATATGTCATAGGAGAAACAACCGGTGATCATCGGTTTGTTTTTATGAACAAAGACGGAGAAAAACCCATTGATCTGAAACTGGAAGATATGTTCGGAAATCCTCCGAAAACAATCATTGCGGATGAAAACATAATTCAGGATTTCAAACCTGTTGAATATGATATCCGGAAAATACACCATTATCTGGAACAGGTTCTGCAAATGGAATCGGTGGCATGCAAAGACTGGCTCACCAACAAAGTCGACCGTTCTGTCACAGGCAAAGTCGCCAGGCAGCAAACAACCGGTGCTGTTCAGCTTCCTCTGAATAACATGGCCATTGCCGCCCTTGATTTTTCCGGATTTAAAGGAATCGCTACATCCATTGGTCATGCCCCTTCTTGTGCGCTGATAGATCCGGAAGCCGGATCGCTATTGGCAATAACAGAAGCCTTATCAAACATTGTGTGGGCTCCCTTAAAGAAAGGTATTCAATCTGTTTCTCTAAGTGCAAACTGGATGTGGCCATGCAAAAATCCGGGCGAAGATGCACGTTTGTATTCAGCTGTTCAGGCTGCCAGTAATTTTGCAATGGATCTTGGAATTAATATCCCGACAGGCAAAGATTCATTGTCTATGACGCAAAAATATCCTAACGGAAATACGGTAATGACGCCCGGTACAGTGATCATTTCGGCAGCAGCTGAAGTATCTGATTTTCGAAAAGCAGTGGAACCTGTTATCCTTCCGTTAGAATTCTCTGAATTGCTGTATATTCCGCTTGCCGAAAGTGATTTCAATCTGGGTGGTAGCAGTTTTGCAAGTGTTGTCAATCGCCTTGGAAATAAAACTCCGACTGTATTTGATGCAAAGAAGATCGCAATCATTTTTAATGAAATTCAACGCTTAATACATCATGAGGAAATCCTGGCCGGACATGATGTATCGTCTGGCGGCCTGATTACAACTCTCCTTGAAATGTGTTTTGCTTCCAATGAGGTCGGTGTTGAAGGAGATATTTCTTCATTGGGAGACCAGGATCATATCAGGAAATTGTTTAGCGAAAGTCCTGCTCTCATCCTGCAGGTTGCCAACGGCGATAAAGTTATTTCTGAACTGACGGCAAAAAACATCAACAGTTTTACCATTGGAAAAGTGAATAAAAACAGGATCTTTACGATTACGAATGGAGTTGATAAATTTAATTTCAATATCAATTCGCTTAGGGACATTTGGTTTCATACTTCATTTCTTCTGGATAATATTCAAACTTCAGGTGCTTTGGCTAAAATGAGGTACAAGAATTACAAGAGGCAGGAATTGAAGTTTACCTTCCCTCCTCTTTTTAAAGGAAACCTTTCTGATAAAGGCTTACAAATAAGGCGAAGGGGGTTTAGTGGTATAAAATCAGCTATTATTCGCGAGAAAGGTGTTAACGGCGATCGTGAAATGGCTTACAGTATGTATCAGGCTGGACTGGATGTTAAAGATGTTCACATGACTGATTTGATCGCCGGAAGAGAAACCCTGGAGGACGTGAACATGATCGTTTTTGTCGGAGGATTTTCCAATAGCGATGTATTGGGCAGTGCCAAAGGATGGGCCGGTGCTTTCTTGTTCAATCCAAAAGCAAAAGAAGTACTGGATAATTTTTATGCCAGGAAGGATACATTGAGTCTTGGTGTTTGCAACGGTTGCCAGTTGATGATGGAACTTGGACTGATTGTTAAGAACCGGAAGCAACTTCCCTATATGACATTTAACAATTCCGGGAAGTTTGAATCGGCATTTATCAATGTTGATATACCTGAAAACAGATCCGTAATGTTAAATTCCCTTTCGGGTTCAAGACTTGGAATATGGATAGCTCACGGAGAGGGAAAATTCAACCTCCCGGAAGCCGAAGAAAAGTATCATATCCCAATGAAATATAGTTACGACCAATATCCCGGCAATCCTAACGGATCAGATTGCAATGTGGCAGCCTTATGCTCGGATGACGGGAGACATCTTGCTATGATGCCACACATTGAACGATCAATATTTCCCTGGAATTGGGCCTTTTATCCCCGGGAAAGAAAACAGGACGAAGTAACACCGTGGATTGAAGCATTTGTGAATGCAAGAAAATGGATTGAATCCTGTTAGCGTATTTGCATCACCGAGCCCTCCCTGTTTTCATCGGGATCGATTGTGTATGTAATCGTTTATTTGTTTAGGAGTTTCGGAAGTCTGCCACAAAGACACGAAATCACTAAGCACTCACAAAGTAATACAGAACTGAAAAACAGAACTTCGTGATTTCGTGGCAGAATCTTTTATTTGACTGTGTAATCGTGGAACTGGTGAATCGTTTAACTGATTAGTTGAGGAGTTGACAAGATGGGAAGTTGAGAATACCAGAAAACAATGTCGAATGTCCAATGACCAATATCGAATATCGAAGTGATCATATTAGGTACTTGGAAATTGGACATTGGACGTTGGATATTGAGTTTAGAGTTGAGAAGTTATTTTTTATCCCACATTAAAGTTAACAGTGAGAAGTAGAAATGTGCTGTATGTCTTATGTATACGTTCTTCGACTCTGCTCAGAATTACATCAAAAAAACCTTTCTAAATAGCCTCGTTTCAATCCGTGAACGGTTAAGAAATAGTGCCTGCAATAAACACTTCATAATGAATTGTTCTGCAGACCAACTTATGAAATCCCTTAACCAAAATTTTGTTTATTCAATGTAAAATAATATCATTGCTATACCAATCGACCCACTCTAAACTAAATCTGAAGTTTCAATGACCAATCTGCAGGATAAACGATGGGTGTGCCGGCTAAAAGCAGACGATGATCTGGCTTTCGAAAAATTGTACTGCAAATACAGCAGGAAACTTTTTAATTTTGGTTATAAAATGCTTCAATCGAAGCAGGAAGCTGAAGGACTGGTACAGGATACTTTTTTGAAACTTTGGGAGATGCGGTACAAACTCGATGAAAATTATTCGGTCAGTGGTTATATCTTTAAAATAGCCCGGAATAAAATATACAATATCTTTCGGATAAGAATCAATGAGAGATTTTACAGGGAGTATATTCAGGAATGCGCCGAAAGGCTGGAAGACAATCTCGAACGAAACCTGGATTTTAGTGAACTGAATGCCTTGTATCTTGAACTGATCTCAAAGCTTCCGGAAAGAAGAAAAGAAATATTTCTGTTAAGCAGGAACGAAGGATATACCTACAGGGAAATCGCACAAAAGCTTCAAATATCTGAAAATACTGTTGACACTCAGATCAGAAAATCCCTTGATTTTTTCCGGGAAAGTCTCCGGGAAAAATATACAGCAATTTCGCATTGAATAATTGTTTTCTTCTGAATTCCATGATCAGATTTAATTTGGAATTGTTCTAAATTATGATCTGAAAAGATCTGCCTTCACGGAAAAATCCGATCAGACTGTATTGAAATTATTAACCCTTTTTCAATGAGAGGAAAAAACATTAAGGATCTTCTTGATAAATTTCTTAGCAATAATTTATCCGGTGAAGAACTTGATTTTATCTACCATTCTGTTAACCATAACATGCACGAAGATGAAATCAAGGCATGGTTCTATCGTTACTGGGATGAATCCGAAAACAATTCAAAAAAAATAAGATCATCTGATCTGTTCAAAAAGATAAAGAAACAGATCATGAGGGATGGAGATTTCAACAATAAGTCCTCATTTTATGATGAAACGGGGTCAAAGAAAACCGGGATTTTTCTTTCCATGCTAAAGTATGCTGCTATTTTCATATTTGGGTTTGCTATTGCTTCCTTTTTTATTTACAGGTTAAATTTTACGCCGATTCCTGAAAAAACTTCATACAACGAGCTGACAACACCTCTTGGTTCCAAAACCAAACTTATGCTTACTGATGGCACTCAGGTTTGGTTGAATGCCGGCAGTACTTTAAAATATCCGGATAAATTCGGAAATGAGAAACGTGAGATATTTCTCGAAGGAGAAGCATTTTTCGACGTCGAACGTGATGAAGAAAGACCTTTTTATGTAAAAACCAATGAGATCGATATTAAGGTATTGGGAACACAATTCAATGTGAAATCATACCCGGAAGAAAATACAATTGAAACCACCCTTGTTACGGGTTCAATTGAAATTGAAGCCAAAAAATTCGGATCAAATCAAAAACAACAACTTACACTTAAACCAAATCAAAAGGCCACATTCTCCAAATCCTCTCATAAACTTTCTCTGCTCCAGGAAAAATTACCGGAAAAAATAAAGCCTGCCCGGGTTGATGAAATCAAAATTACCGGAGAAATCAATACGGATATTATTACCTCATGGAAAGACAACAAACTTGTATTCAGCAAAGAACGATTTGAAGATATCCTGATAAAAATGGAGAGATGGTACAATGTGGAAATCCTGCTTGAAGATGATGATCTGAAAAACTACAGGTATACCGGTGCATTTGAAAAGGAAACCCTGGAACAAGCGCTGAATGCCCTGAAACTGGCAACACCCTTTGAATACACTATCGAAAAGAACTACATAATCATTCATAACAGAAACTGACTATTTCAACAAATCCCTTATGCATATATAAAAATTATTACTAATAACCTTAACACTATGAAAGTATGAACAACTGGATTATTCATCGCATACGGAAAATTATCAGGTATGCAGGAAATCTGCCTCTTATCATGAAACTGGTACTGTTACTGATGATAATTGGCTCTTTGCAGATACAAGCTGCAGGAATTACCGGCGGTTCGAAACTCAATTTTAGTTTTAAGGATGTTTCCATTGAGGAAATCTTTAAAGAAATTGAGAACCAGAGCGATTACAGGTTTTTATACAGAAATGAAACCATTGAAAACAAAAAGGTCACTGTAAATGCAAAAAATGACGGCATTGAAGAAGTGCTTAGCAGAGCTTTGGCAGATGCAGACATTGAGTTTACGATCCTTGAAAACAACCTTGTGGTCATTAAACCTGCTGCAAAAAATGCCGGATTACAGGGTGTTACAATTGCCGGAAAAATCCTTTCAGCTACTGATAACACACCTTTACCGGGCGTAAATGTCGTTGAAAAAGGAACTCAGAACGGCACGGTAACTGACCTTGATGGAAATTATTCAATCACTGTTGCCGGTCCCGGATCTGTCATTGCTTTTTCTTTTGTAGGCTTTTTGTCTGAGGAAATTGTTGTTGGTGATCAGACAATTATTGATATAAATCTTAAGGAAGATATACTGGAACTTGATCAGGTGGTTGTTGTTGGTTACGGAACCATGAAACGGAGTGATCTTACAGGTTCGGTTGCTTCTGTCTCTGAAGAAACACTGAGGAGTACTGTGGCCACCAACATCGACCAGGCTTTGCAGGGACGTATTGCCGGAGTTCAGGTAATGCAGAACTCGGGTCAGCCCGGTGGTGCCCTTACCATTCGCATCCGCGGAGCAAGTTCTATCACCTTATCAAACGAACCTTTGTATGTGATCGACGGCATTCCTTTCCAGGGACAGGGAACCGAAGTTTCGGGATTCGACTGGGCCGGAGGAGCCAACGGTCAGAACAGGGTGAATCCTCTTTCAACAATCAACCCGAACGACATTATAAATATTGAAGTACTGAAAGATGCCTCTGCCTCTGCAATTTACGGTTCGCAGGCTGCAAATGGCGTAGTGCTGATCACGACCAAGAAAGGGGAAGCAGGTAAAACAAAAGTCTCTTACAATACCTACTTTGCACTGCAGACTCTGCCGAAAAAACTTGATATGATGGATCTGCCTGAATATGCGGAATACCAGATGCAGATCAGAGACGAACTCAACCGGGAACAGGATGAAAAATACCTTGATCCGGGTTTACTGGGTTCCGGTACAGACTGGCAGGATGAGGTATTCAGAAATGCATGGAGCCGGAGTCACCAGATATCGATAGCCGGCGGACAGGAAAAATTCGATTACAGTATCTCAGGAAGTTATTTCGATCAGGACGGTATAATTATCGGATCGGGATTCAAAAGGGTAACCGGCCGACTGAACCTGAACGGTCAGGTCAGAGACTGGTTAAAAGTAGGCGGTGTAATAACCTATGCCAAAACAAATGAAGTGATCACGTTGAATGACGGCGGCGACGGTGTAATTATGAATGCTCTGAAAATGCAGCCCGACATTCCTGTTCGCAATATGGACGGCGAGTATGCAGGACCGGATGTGACTTATGCCGGATCAAACTACAATCCGGTGGCACTTGCTTTGATCAGGAACAATACCCTGACCAGGGAAAGGGTTTTCGGAAATGTATATGCCCTTGCTGAGATCATTAAAAATCTTACTTTCAAAACGGAACTGGGTATAGACAACAGCAACCTGATAAATGTAGCCTTCCACCCGACCTACCAGTTTGGTGCCATTACCAACGATGTAAATAAGATGAAGCAACGCAACGAGCATAGTTTCTTCTGGATCTGGATCAATACACTTACGTACGATTTAACTTTTGCAGAGAAGCACAATTTAACCATACAGTTGTTTTCCGAAGCACAGAAATCATTGTGGGAACGCATAGAAGTTACCAAAGAGAATTTTGCCTCCAACGAAATCCATGTGTTAAGCCAGGGAGATAATACCACCAACATTACCAACGGATGGAAAGACCCGTCATCGAAGATGTCTTATTTTGGCAGGCTGAATTACAATTATGACGATCGTTACCTTGCTACATTTACGTTAAGAGCAGATGGCTCTTCAAAATTCGGACCGGAAAACAAATGGGGGTATTTCCCGTCAGGTTCGCTGGCATGGCGGATCAGCAATGAAAGTTTTATGGAAAATATTTCTTTTGTAAGGAACCTGAAACTCCGTCTTGGTTATGGTATGGTCGGAAACCACCCGAATGAAAGTTACCTCTACGGCTCTTCCCTTACACAAAAAGATTCAGAATTTGGCACCTCTTACCGTATGGAAAAGATAGCAAATCCGCAATTGAAATGGGAAACTACCGAAATGTACAATATCGGGCTGGATATGTCATTGATACAGGGAAAGATCGATTTTGCCGTCGATTTATACAACAAACAAACAAGAGATATGTTGCTCAGACTCTCTGTACCATCTTATATCGGCGGGCCCAATCCGTGGGAAGATGTAGCGGCACCTTATGTAAACGTTGGAAAAATGGAAAACAAAGGGATCGAGTTGACCCTGACAACACACAATATTACAAAATCCAGGTTTAACTGGAGAACAGACCTTACCTTTTCCCTGAACAGAAACAAGATAAAAGAACTGGATGAAGAAACCAAGATCTACTGGGAAGGTTTATACTGGTACACGGAATTCCAGAGGGTTACTATGACAACTGCAGGTGAACCCATTGGTGTGTATTACGGTTATGTTACCGATGGCCTTTTTACCGATCAGCAGGATATACTGGATAGTCCGGTTCAGGTTCAGGACCCTGCCACAGTTACGGAAGAAAATCCGAATGGATTAAACCTTGTAGATTACAACACCGGCGTTTGGATCGGAGATATAAAATTCAAAGATCTGAACGGCGATGGTGTAATCAATACCGATGACCAGACAATCATCGGGGATCCGAATCCTGACTTTACCTATGGATTCAATAACTCGTTCAATTACGGCCCCTTTGAATTGTCAGTAAACATTATTGGTTCCTATGGTGCGGATATTCTGAATTATTCAAGGGTGGAAATTGAAGGAATGACCAGCTTATACAGCAACCAGGCTTCCTCCGTAACCAACAGGGCAAGAACAACGATGATCGATCCGGCAGGAGATCCCGACGATCCGGCCAATCTGACACTTGCCAATCCGGGTGCGGATATGCCTCGCTTTTCCACCAACGATGTCAACCGGAACAACCGTATGTCCGATCGATTTATAGAGGACGGTACGTATTTGCGTATTCAGAATATTATTTTTGGGTATACCCTGCCTTCCGAGTGGACAAGAAAGTTGTTCATTGACAGGGTGAGAATTTATGTTAACGCTCAGAACGTGTACACCTTCACCAAATATTCCGGTTACGATCCTGAAATCGGGGCATTCAACCAGGATGCACGAAGACAGAATTTCGATATGGGACGATATCCTTCACCGAGGATCTTTTCATTCGGACTGGATGTCGATTTCTAGTAACTGATAAGAATATACTACAATGAATGTAAACATAACAGATATGAAAAAAACTATAAAATATATCGTATTGCTTACCATCGCCGGAGTCTTTGGTGCCTGCGAAGATTTTCTTGAACTCACTCCCGAGGACAGGCTGGTGGCAGACGAATACTACAGGACCGAAGAAGAAGTCAGATCAGGAACCGCATCGCTATACGGGTATCCCTGGTTCAATTTCAACGACAAGTTTTTCTGGCTGGCCGGAGATTGTATGTCAGGAAATATATACTACACTTACGATCAGGAAGGCCAGTATTACTATTTGTCCTTCAATGCGGGAAACTCGTATTTATCGGAAGGATGGAAAGGTCTTTTCCGTGTTGTATCCTATACAAATTCCGTAATCAATGATATGCCCCGGATCGCACTCGAAAATGTATCGGAAGAGATCGTAAACCAGGCCCTTGCCGAAGCACGTTTTATCAGGGCTATGGCATATTACATCCTGGCTGAATTCTGGGGCGAAGTGCCCATTGTGGAAAATTCCACCGAACTCGTAGTGACCAACGATATGATGCTTCCGAAAAACACACGTTCGAGCCTATACGAATTCATCAGGCGCGACCTTGAATTTGTCATTGAAAATGTGAAACCCGATGAAAACGAACCCGGTCGGGTAACAAAATGGTCGGCCGAAGGACTGATGGCCAAATTATATCTTACCATGGCTCAGGATCTGACAGATCCGAATTCCGGCCAGTATTTTGATCTGGCAAAACAATATGCACAGGATGTGATTGAAAACAGCGGCTTAACTCTGATGCCTGTATATGGCGATTTATTCAAAATAGAGAATGATAACAATTCCGAATCCCTGTTTGCCATGCAATGGATCAAAGCAGGTTATGCCACAGGGAACAGCAGGAATGCCAACTGGGCACGCAGCAGTGTAATTGCCGATCAGCAATGGGGAGGCGGAAAAAGCTGTACGTATGACTTACTGCAAATCATAGAACCCGGCGATCTGAGAAGAAAAGAGATATACATGACCCTGGGCGATGAATACCCTGAACTCAACCAGGAGGATGGGGGGTATACCTATTATTTTGAGGTTCCGGATCCTGAGAATCCGACCAACAATATCGAATCACCAAATGATGTTCTGAATCATCTGAAGAAGTATGTAATAGGCAAATCGAGTGATGTGAACGGTCAGGTGGGGATCGATCAGGATGCTGCAAACAATGTATACCTGCTCCGTCTTGCCGATGTATACCTGATCTATGCCGAAGCCACACTTGGTGCCGGTACGGAAACAACCGACGAAACCGCTCTCGGGTATTTCAATGCAATCCGCGAACGCGCGGGACTCGATCCTAAAACAAACCTTACTTTCCTGGATATTTTCAATGAAAGAAGGGTGGAATTTGCACTGGAAAGCATGTTCTGGTTTGATATCAAGCGTTACTATTATCGTAATTCATCTGCTGCCATCGAATACATAAACTCACAGAAAAGACATTATGTTTATCGAAGAATTGACGGAACTGAAGATGCAAATACCTGGGACAGCTATCAGCTTGATTCAACTCTCAACTCTGCAATAGTTGTTTACGAAACAGATATGTTTTTGCCCATTCCGGAAGCCGAAGTGATCATCAATCCTTTGTTCCTGGAAGATGCTGTTGATTATCAATTCGAATAACATGAAATTATTTAAACCTATGCATATGAAAGCATTCATGAAATATTTACTGCTCCTGATCATTCCCGGAATAATGGCAGGGGTGCTAACAATATCCTGTACGGAAGACGATCTTCCCAACGGGGGAACACCTGTGATATACTATGTAAGAGTAACCAATCCCGAGCAATCGGATTCCTTGCTCGTTGCTGCCTACATGGGCAATCTGATAGCTATAGTGGGAGATAATCTCGGCGGTGTCAGGGAGATCTGGTTCAATGACCAGGAAGCCCTTGTAACACCTACTTATGTTACCAGTCAGAGTATTCTGGTAACCGTACCTAATACACCACCAACGGAAATTAACGATAAAATGACCCTTGTTTTCAGCGACGGGTATGTACTGGAATACGATTTCAGGGTGGATATTCCGGGACCTCTGCTCTCATCCATCAAATCCGAATATGTCGAGGATGGAGACATTGCCGTACTTTACGGGGATTATTTCTTTGAACCTATCCTGATCACTTTCGGAGAGGAACAACTGGAAGCCGTAGTGGATGAAATTGAAAAAACAGAACTTCGTATAATTGTTCCCGAAGGCGCTTCAACAGGCAATATCACTGTGACCACCAATTTTGGTTCTGCCACTTCATCCTTTTTGTTCAGGGACAACAGGAATATTCTTCTCGATTTTGACCGCGAAATGTATACCTGCGAGAACTGGACCGGAGAGATAGCCTATGCCGATTCAGCTCCTGACCTGGAACCTTGCTCCGGTAATTTCCTTATGCTTCGATACCAGGGTCTTGAAGCATGGTCATGGCAAAATCCTCTGGCTTGTTTCTACCTTGCAAAAAACAAAAGAGGGGATATTCCTGTTGCCGAAGGCAGTATATACGATCTTGATTTTCGGTTCGAAGTGAATGTTCCGAATGAATGGACACAGTTTACAATGCGTATATGGTTTTCAATTTATGAGGATGGTAATGGTTTCTCAGATCATTTTCATGATATTTCAACGCAGGCCTGGTGGCGACCATGGCAGGAAGGTGCATATTCCACTGACGGATGGGAGACCATCTCGATACCTTTGACTGATTTTAAATACGATAAGGACGGTGGCGCATCACAAATTGATGATCTGAGTGAACTCACTAATGTTTGTGTGCTGATATTCAGTGGTGATACCGGTCCTGAAGATATAAATATTAATATTGACAATTTGCGTATTGTACCTAAATAAAATCAGATAGTATGTTTATCATAAAAAATAAAATTACGGCATTCATCTCATTGCTTATCCTGCTTACAGGACTCATGCTGAATTCGTGTAAAAAGGATGAAAGCGATGCGGTGGAACTCCTTAGCTGGGGTCCCTCTCCTGCTCTCAGGGGCGGCGAACTGAAATTCATCGGAAATAACCTGAACAAGGTAAATACCATTGTTCTTCCCGACAATATTGAAATCACCACGTTCAATACGTTCACTCCGGAGCTGATCACCTTAACGGTTCCGGAAGAAACGGTTGACGGATACGTTTTACTTCGTACCGGTGACGGGGACATCTATCCCAAAACCATGCTGATCATTTCGGAACCCATTACCATCGATACCATTGTTCCGTCGAGTGTGAGACCGGGCGATATCATTTCCATACAGGGAGATTATTTTAACCTGGTAAACGAAGTGATCTTCACAGATAAAATATCTGTTACGGAGTTTGTTAGTCATACAAAAACCGAAATAGAGGTTGCAGTGCCACTGGAGGCACAGACCGGGGTGATCACACTATCCAACGGAGATACCATTCCATTAACAGTGGAATCGGCTATGGAACTGATCGTTGCTGCTCCGGCAGTTACTTCTATGACCCCGAATCCTGTAAAACCGGGTACCAACCTTACAATTACCGGTACAAATCTTGATCTGACTACACAGATTGAATTCAGTATAACCAAAAAAGTAAGCAGTTTTGAAAGCATCAGTGCCACTCAGATTGTTGTTGAAGTACCTGTAAATGCATTAGCCGGTCCCGTAAGTATGATCCCTGCATCAGGAATTTTAGTTGCGGCTCCTGAAGAACTGGCCATGATAGACCCTGTGATAACAGGGATCTCACCCGATCCGGCAAAGACCGGCCAGGACATCACGGTAACAGGCACCAACCTTGATCTGGTGAATACCGTGACTTTTGGCGGAGGTTCGGAAGGTTCCATTGTCAGCGGAAGCACTACGGAACTTACTGTAACGGTTCCCGAGGATGCACTGGAAGATGTTGTGACATTCATTACTGTAGCTGGCGTTTCGGTTGTTTCAGACGATGCCATATCGCTTGTGCTGCCAACAATAACCGATATTACTCCGTTAAGTCTGCTGACGAAAGAAGATATCACCATTACAGGAACCGACCTTGATATTGTTGCTGCTGTTCGATTTACAGGTGGCAAGGAAGCACAGGTGTCCGGAGGAACCGATATTGAAATTACGGCCACTGTGCCTCCGGGAAGCTTGTCCGGTACAGTTACTTTGATTACTACCAATGGCAGTGAAGTGAATTCTGTACAATCTTTAACCATCACGCCAAATCTCGCACCGGAAATAGTTGCTATGCCTGCAATGGCTGCTCCGGGTGAGATGATTGAAATAAAAGGGTTCAATATGGATGTTTTTAGTGAAGTTATTTTCCCTATTGATTTGAATGCTACTATGTTCGGGCTGAAAAACGATACCATAATGCAGGTCTATGTACCACTCGAGGTTAAGCTGGGACCGGGAACCATTATCTTTATCACAGATGAAGGTGAATATGTTGAATCACCGGAAATTACTTTCGTTAGCGTTGATCCTGTTGTTGACCCGGCTCTGATCATTTTTGATTTCGATACGAAAAATCCGGGATGGCACAATGGAGGAACTATTGAAAATGATCCGATCTTATCGCTGGACGGATCAAATTACTTAAGGGTGGATTTGGTGAATCAAAACGGATGGATAACATTTGGAGCACAAAACAGTGACGGAGGAACAATGCCTGGTAATATTGTCGGAACAAATGTTAGTGATTATGTTGTTAAGGTTGATATTAAAGTCATTGATCCAATAACAGCAGGAAGGATACGTTTCAGGTTCCAAAGTGATGCTGAAGGTGATTTTTGGTACAATTTTCAACCCTGGGTTGAAAGCGGTCCCTATACAACTCCAAACTGGATAACAATCACAATTCCATTGACAGACTTTCACGACAGCGACGGAGCAGGTACAGGTGTAATGAATGATATGTCAACTTTTACGAAAGAATGGGGAATAAACTGGGATGGCGGACCAAGCAATATTAATCTTTGCATTGACAACTACAGATTTGAATTGATAGAATAATAGAAAAAGGTGCTATCATAAATCTTTAGGATTTATGTACTGGTGTTAGTCAAAAATTAGTTTTCGATTAACGCATCATGGATGAAACCGGCCGGGACAACCCGGCCGGTTTTTACATTTACCGACAAAAACCTTCAACTTGCCGATTCGTCAGCAGGATTTCTTTATCACTCCGTAAAGGTTAAAAGGGAATACTTTATATTTACAGGTAAAACAAATACTTTGAAAATTAAATTCTAAAAGGATGAAAAAATCAAACATTGCATTGATCATTTTTGCAGCCCTTATAGGAATTATCATATTCCTTGGTATTATAGGATTTTTGTATTATAAAGCCAATTACAACAATATGATGAACCGTAAGGTCACTGTTGAGCAACAGTGGTCGAATGTTGAAAATGTCTATCAGCGGCGGGCAGATCTTATCCCGAATCTGGTCAATACGGTAAAAGGATATGCAGATTTTGAGAAAGAAACACTTACCCGTGTGATTGAAGCCAGGGCCAGGGCTACTTCGGTAAACATTGACGCCAATAACCTGGATGCCAATACGTTCAGCCAGTTTCAGCAGGCACAGGATGGATTGTCTTCTGCTTTGTCAAGATTAATGGTGGTTGTCGAAAGATATCCTGATCTGAAGGCAAATCAAAACTTTCTTGAATTGCAGGCACAACTCGAAGGCACCGAAAACAGGATTGCTGTGGAAAGAATGCGTTACAATGATGCAGTAGGAAACTATAACAGATACATTAAAATGTTCCCCAGGAATATCATCTTCAAATTTCCAGAGTTACCCTTTTTTGAAGCTCAGGAAGGTACAGAAGTCGCACCTGCTGTTGAATTCTAATTCAATTGCCCTATGATAAAAACAGAAAATATTTTCAATCAGGATGAAAAAAACAGCATATTGGAAGCCCTAAGATCTGCTGAGAAAGATACATCGGGAGAAATACGGGTGCATCTTGAGAACAGGTGTTCGGAAGATGTATTGGATCGTGCTTCGCATTTGTTTGAAAAACTCAATATGCATAAAACTGAAAAGAGAAATGGTGTATTATTCTATCTTGCTGTCAGGGATAGAAAATTCGCTATTCTTGGAGATGCTGGTATCAATGCAGTTACTCCTGATGATTTTTGGGATTCGATCAAAAATGAAATGGCTTCTGCTTTTCAGGATGGTAAATTTGCCGAAGGACTGACAAAAGGAATTGAGATGGCCGGGAAGGCACTTCATAACTATTTTCCTTACCAGTCAGACGACGTAAATGAACTATCGGATGAACTATCATTTGGTAAAAACTAATACCTATGAAAAAATACTTCCTGATACTGCTTTTGTTGTGTTCTACTATTCTTGGTTCTGCAGTTGTCCGGATCCCTGAAAAGCCATCTCCTCCCCGATTGGTGAATGATCTGGCTAACATGCTGAGTACCAATGAAGTCAGACAATTGGAAAACACACTTGTTGATTTTTCCAATAAAACTTCCACACAAATCGTGGTTGTTACGTTGAAAACCCTGAATGGTGAAGACAAAGCTATGGTGGCAACAGAGATAGGACATCAGTGGGGAGTTGGCCAAAAAGGATTTGATAACGGAATTGTATTTCTGATAAAAGAAAAAACACCGGATCAGAAGGGTGAAGTGTACATTGCCACAGGTTATGGACTTGAAGGAGTAATTCCTGATGCTATTGCAAAAAGGATCGTTGAAAATGAAGTACTGCCGTCGTTCCGTCAGGGCAATTATTTTGAAGGCATCAACAAGGGCATATCTGTTTTAATACAACTCAGTCTTGGAGAATTCACAGCCAAAGAATATAATGAACGTGCTGCTAAAAAAGATGCTATAGGTCCATTTGTCGGCTTATTCATTACATTCATTCTTTTTTTGACAATCTTTGGCCGTGCAAACAGAATAAGAAGAAATTCCATTGGCAAAAGTATTCCGTTCTGGCTGCTTCTCACTATGTTAGGTTCAGGATCGGGTCACAAAGGCAGCTGGGGTAATTTTTCTTCAGGAAGCGGCAGTTTCGGTGGCGGAGGATTTGGAGGGTTTGGCGGAGGAGGTTTCGGTGGCGGTGGTGCCGGAGGAAGCTGGTAAAACAGGAATAATTATTATCTTTAACCCCTTTTAATAAAAAACTCATTTTATGACAGACAAACAGTGGAATGATCTGAAAGATATTGTAAACGGAAAGATCCTTGATCCCCGCCCGATTGGTTTTATAATTGATTGTCCATGGTTGCCAAACTGGGCGGGTATAACAATCATGGATTATTTTTCAAGCGATGATTTGTGGTTTGAAGCGAACAAAAAGGCCATCGATGCTTTCCCGGATGTAATGTACTTCCCTTCCTTCTGGTCAGAATATGGTATGTGCAGTGAACCTTCTGCCTTTGGTTCTCGCGGGGTTTTTCCCGTCAATGAATTTCCACACGCACACAAAACCATTCATTCGGTTGAGGATATTGCCAAAATGCCTGCTCCTGATCCCGAAACAGATGGTCTTGCTCCCTTTATTCTGAACAGGCTGAAATTAAGCCAAAAGAAAATTGAGGACATTGGCTATAAAATAAGGTTTTCGGTATCAAGAGGTCCCTTGAATATCGCATCATACCTTATGGGAACCACGGAGTTTTTGACAACTATGATGACAAATCCTGATGAAACTCATCAGTTACTGACAAATATTACAGACTATCTTGATACATGGCATGATTTGCAGAAGCAAACATTTCCCAGCATTGACGGGATCATGATGCTTGATGATATCATTGGATTCATTGGAGAAGAAGAGTTTGAAGAGTTTGGTCTCCCCTATCTCAAGCGTCTGTATAACAAAGATGTAAGCATCAAATTCTTCCACAACGATGCCGGCTATGCTTCCTCCATCACTTACCTGCCCGAGATAGGGATCAATATTTTTAATATGGAGTTTGAGTCTGACCTTAACGAACTAAAAGAACTTACGGATAACAAAATTACCATGTTGGGCAATATCCCGCCACGCGATGTTCTTGCAGGCGGAACTCCCGACGATGTCAGAAAAGCCGCTAAAACCCTTGTTGAAGGTATGAATGACCGGTCAAGAGTTATTTATTCCTGTGGCGGAGGAATGCCTCCCGGTGCTCCGACGGAAAATATCAAAGCATTTATTGATACGGTAAGGAAAGGATGCTAATAAGAAGGTATAATCTCATAACCTAAAATCTTAAATCCTAGGATTAACTATTTAAAAATCACAAATAGCAAATTACAAATAACAAATAAATTCCAATATTCAAATTGCAAATTCCAATTTCTGCTAAATTGCTTTTAATCATTGGTAATCGGTCATAGAAATTGAATTGCCTGTCTACCGGTAGGCAGAAGATTTGTATTCTGTGATTTGGAATTTGAGCTTCTGACTTATCCCTTTTACCTTCTGCCTTCTGCCTTTTGCCTTTTACTTTTCTACTTCACACATTTCTGCATAACCAGCGTATTTTCTGTTTGCAATACGATAATGTAAATACCATGTCCGAGTTCATTTGTGTTCCAGCTCACATCGTGCCATCCGTTCGTGTAACTGCCATCAGCCAGTGTCACAATATCCTTCCCATTCATATCAATTACTGAAAGATGAATTGTTTTATCATCATCAAGGTAAAAAGGAATTAAAGTAGCTGTATCAAATGGATTGGGTCTTGGCATCGAAAGCTTAGGATTTGCAACAGTTTTCTCATCAGGCATTTCCAAAGCATTGGGATCTTCCTGCCTGTTTGTTATTTTAAACAGAGTATTATTCGATGTTACATAAAGCGTGGGGGGGTCTTCCTTAGGCCCCCAGTTGCAATTGGATGCCGATGTACCCACAGCTATGTTTTGTATCAAAGTCCCTTCGGGAGAAAGTATCCATACTCCTACTGGTCCGGTAACATACAAATAACCTTCTTCATCTGTCTTCATACCATCACCCCACTGTCCGGGTATATTATAGAAAAGGGTTTTATTGGCAATCGCAGTATCATCAACAACGTCCCATACATAGACATCAGCCACATCAGATTCTGTAACATACAATTTACTCTCATCGAGTGAAAATGCAATCCCATTCGGGTAATTCAACGTATTGTCGAGCAATTGCAAATTGCCTTCAGGGGATAACCGATAGATCCCTGAATACCCCAATTCTGATGTTCCGCCTTCATCATTCAGACCAAACGGAGGGTCGGTAAAAAATATGGAACCATCTGATTTGATCGCCAGATCGTTCGGACTGTTCAGTCTTTTTCCCTCATAATGCGTTGCAAGAGCCTCAATACCCATACCCTCAATATATTTGCCCACCTGACGATCAAAATGCTGGCATAAGATCAGGTTACCTTCGGCATCAATGGCCAGTCCGTTCGATTTGCCTGTGGGTGTCAGATATTCATTTGAACCGGATTGCGGAGTCCAGACATATATTTTGTTTTCCGGAATATCGCTAAACAACAAACCGACTCCATCTTTCCATACAGGACCTTCAATAAAGTTAAATCCCTGATCAACTATTTCAATAACAGGATCATACAGAATTTGAGATTTTGTTGTTAATGTGTTTGAAAGACAATAAAAGACAAATAGTATAAAAGCTGATTTTTTCATAAGATAAAAAATTTGGTTATCGGTCTCAAAAACAATTTTAATCTAAAGATGCATAAAAATCCTGACGAATAAATAGTTACTTTTATCAGTTATGAAAACTTTTTTTTGTATTGTTTGTTTCTTAATTAACTTGAGTTCGATATAAGGATCGATAATACAGTTATTGATTTATAGTTATTTATATGAGTAGACTTTGTGTTTCCTCGAGTTTTGGAGTTTTCGTGGTTAAAATATTATGATTAAAACATGCCACAAAGTCACCAAAACACAAAGAACTCACTAAGAAACTTTTTTAAATAATTGATACTTAAGGTTTTTTATTTCGAACTCACATTAATCAATTAATATATAACAATGCAAAAAACAAGTGTAATACTAATCTTAGCGATCATGACAATATCCTCATTTGCTCAAACAAAATCATTGTATGATTTTAAAGTCAACACCTTATATGGAGAAGAATATGACCTGGCACAGTTGAAAGGTAAGAAAGTCCTGATTGTAAATACTGCCTCCAAATGTGGTTTTACACCCCAGTACGCTGATCTGCAGAAACTTTATGAGATCTATGGAGGGAAAGATTTTACCATAATAGGATTTCCTGCAAATGATTTTATGAATCAGGAGCCCGGTACCAATGAAGAAATTGCATCTTTCTGCCAGGTGAATTATGGAGTTACTTTTCCCATGATGGAAAAAATATCAGTAAAAGGAAAAGAAATTCATCCATTGTACCAATGGCTTACGAATAAATCTGAAAATGGAGTTCTTGATGCAAAAATATCCTGGAATTTCAATAAGTTTTTAATTGATGAGAATGGTCAGGTGGTCAAACATTACGGATCAAAGACAAATCCCCTTTCAGATGAAATAGTCAACTGGGTGAAAAGCAAATAAAAAAGACATCATATTTTCAGTCAGTACCCAAAATCATTTTAACGTGATACCAGAACTTTTTGTGTTACTGATTCATCGCCGGCGTTCACCATAAGAAAATACATTCCCGGTAAAAAATGGTATGAAAAATCATGGTCAAACACCTGGGTAATCTTGAATTCATTCATGTTATACATTTCCTTTCCCTCTTCGTTGAAAATTTTGATTTTCAGCATACCTGTATACCGGCTATTGAAAATGATTTGAAAAAAATTTTCAGAAGGATTGGGTATAATTTTTAAATTGGATACATTTCTTTCTGCCTGATCCGTTAATAAAGGTGATCCTGTTAGTTTAACCGGCCCGAAATCGTCAGCATTCTTCCAGTGATCATTGTATGCCGCTTCCGAAACAGCCACAGAACCAAAAAAATTGTCGCGTTCAGTCAATACCGGATCCACCTCCGGCTCATCATCGTCATTGTATGCCAGTGACAAGCCCATAATTTTATTTGGAGTTAGTGTTATACGCGATCCTTCGATATTGTCATCCGAATAAGTATCATCGTATACAATTAATGAAAATTCCCACGTTGATATTGTTCCTTCCGTGCGCAGAATAAATTCAGGAAAATGATCATTATAAATAGGATGCTCGGCATTTGCCCAACCGGTACCTCCAAGATCTTCCACCCGGAATACGGTATTTGTTTGCCCGGATCCGGGAAATTCAGTAAATATATGGTATGCAAATGCATTTTCGGCATTCACTCCCAGCGATGTTTCATTGTTGGCTGTTCCATCAAAAACATGATAACCGCCTGATTTATCTTCATCAATAAACACTTCAAACATATCAAAGTTGTAAATCTCAGCAGTTTCGCCCGGAATATAAGCATCCGATTTCACATCATCATTAATTTCGACTGCAAAGTAAAGAAGATTCTCTTCAGATGACCACACAACTTTATATTTTCCCGAATAATCGGCCGGAGAAACAGATTCTCCGTATGGTATCCACACCTGGTCAATAGTCTGCCAGTCCGCAAATGTCCAGCATTCGTCATTTGTTATTCCGTCAAACACAGGTACACTGGAAATGTTCGGAATATAAATCGTATCATCTTGTACAGGAAAATCGTCCGGAGCGGAAAATGATATCTGGGACAAAACAGTAATTTGCACTATGAATATTATAGATCTATTCATCTTCAAATACTTAATACATTGTATAAAGCAAATATACAATTGATTCATGCCTGCTTATATTATGTTGTAATATTTATCAATTAATTTCAGCAATTTTTCTGCATAGATTGGTTTTGAAATATAGTCATCAAACTTGTGTTTTAAAAATTTGCTTTTATCGGTTGCCTGTGCATAAGCAGTAACAGCTATTACAGGTATTTTATTATTGATGTTTTTTATCTTCTTCATTGCTTCAACACCATTCATATTCGGCATTTTAATATCCATCAATACAATACAATCCTTTATTTCTTTATTGTTTTCTATAAATTCAACTGCTTTCCGTCCATCCTCGGCTCTTATCAACTTAGCGGAAGTAGGTTTTAATATCATTTTGATCAGGCTATAGTTTGTTTCATCGTCTTCAGCAACAAGAACAGTTGCCTTTTCAAAGCTATACTTATGCTTCTTCTTAATTTCAGGTTCCTTATTTTTTATGATTTTTTCTGCTAACGGCAATACAAAATAAAAGGTTGTTCCTTTTTCCGGCTCAGATTCCACCCAAATATACCCACCCATAAGTTCAACCAGGTTTTTGGTTATGGACAAACCTATTCCCGCACCCTGATACAATTTTGAATCTGCATTCTCAACTTTATAGAAAGGATTAAATATATGCTCAACATCCGATTCACTTATTCCAACTCCTGAATCAGAGACATAGAATTGGATCAGTTTATCCATAACCTCATATCCGAATTTGATGTATCCCTTTTCGGTATATTTAATTGCATTATTCAAAAGATTGGTCATTACCTGTTTAAAGCGTACAGGATCATTATAAATTGTAAAAGGATCACTTTTGAATCCCGACTGAAACGAGATTTCAATGTTTTCACTTTCATGAATCAATACATACTTCAGCAATTCTGATAATACTTTATTGATATCGAAAACTTCTTTATTAATAACGAGTTGATTTGCTTCTATGAGTGATATGTCAAGAATATCATTAATCAGTGTTAACAAGGTGTTGCTATTGCTTTTAATAACATCCAGATAATTACTTTTTTCATCATCCAATAATTCTTCGTCACAAAGAAGCGAAGTAAATCCAACAATGGCATTCATAGGGGTTCTTATCTCATGACTCATGTTAGCAAGAAAAGCTGATTTCAGTTTGTCAGATTCTTCAGCTTTTTTCTTTGCAGCATGCAATTCAACAGTACGTTCCTTTACAAGCGATTCCAGATTATGTCTGTGCTTTTCAAGTTCTTCATTCTGCGACGAAATCTCTTCCTGTCTTTCTTCCAATAATGTATTGGCTTCCGATAACTCTTCGGTTCTCTTAATAACAGTTGATTCAAGAATCTGCTTTTGCTTTTTCAGATTAAGTATGCGTTTTCTGATAAGGTATACTATCAGCAATACAAATGCAGTCGAAGTACTGATTAAGAATCCCAGGGTGCGCCACCATGGCGGATCAATTATTATGTTAACGGTAGCAGGAGTTTTATTCCAAACATTGTCATTGTTTGATCCCATAACCATAAATGTATATTCCCCGGGTTGTATGTTGGTATAAGTAGCGAATCGCTGATTTCCCACTTCATTCCAATCCGACTCATAACCTTCCAGTTTGTATCTGTATTTGTTTTCTACCGTATTAAGATAATTCAGTGCGGCATATTTGACTATAAAATCAGTTTCCCTGTATGAAAGGTGGATGGTATTATTTTCCTTCATATCCGGGAGTACTTTGTTGTCTTTTTTCGTTGTTGCATCACCGCTACCGATACAATCAAAGTCAGTTATAACAACAGGTGGCGGAACAGGATTATCATGAATACTGTCGGGATGGAATAATACATATCCATGTGTACTTCCAAAATACATATATCCCTGATTGTTCTTAAAACAGGATCTTTTAACAAATTCATTCGCAGGCAGACCGTCATACAAATTGTAATTGATAAAGGAATCTCTGGCTGCTCGTCCGCATCTTCCGGAATATCTGGAAATCCCGAAATTCGTACTTAACCACAAATTTCCCTTATCATCCTCAAGTATCCCCTGTATTGTATTATTTGGCAGACCATCGCTGACTGTTCGATGAATAAACTGGTTTTTTTCTCTGTCAAAGAGTTCCAGTCCCATATTCGTGGCAATCCAAAGATTCTGATTCTTATCTTCATACATTGTAACAATATACCCTCCGTTTATACTATGATGATCTTCCGGATCGTGCTTGTAATGTATAAATGAATTATTCTTGTAATCATATTGTTCCAAAGCATGAATTGCTGATATAAATAACTCACCGTTCTTTGTAACGTAAACAGAATTAATAGCATTGTAGGAAAGGCTATTAGGCTGATGCGGATCATGTTGAAATGAAGTAAACATTTCGGTTTCATAATCAAAACGATTTAAACCGCCTCCCATGGTTCCAATCCATAAATTTCCGTACGAATCTTCACAAATTGAAAATACGTGATTATTACTAATTGATCCCGGTTGAACAGAATGGGTAAATCGCCTGAATTTTTCTGTTTTGTAGTCGTATAAATTCAATCCTCCGTCCCAGCATCCAATCCATAAGTTTCCCCTGGTATCTTTTGCAATTGCATATACTGCGTTTGCACCAATGCTATGCAAATGATGTGCATCATATATAAAATGTTTATAAGTACCAGCATTCTTATCGTATCTGGTCAGTCCCCTTTCGGTACCTATCCACAGGTATTTGTCTTCTTCAAATAGTGCATTTATAAAGTTGTTCACTATGGAATTATCATAATCAGATATCTGTTCCACAATTTTAAATTTTTTGCTTCTATAACTGAAATAGTTAACACCACCGCCAAATGTTCCTACCCAGATATCGTTATTCCGGTCTTCAAACAAACAAATAACAGAATTATCACTTAACGTCCAGTCGGAAAATGGTATGTTTTCAAAATGTTGAATATTCTGTTTATTATCAATTTCGAAAGTATTGAGATTTATTATATCCAATCCTTCCCCTGAGCCTCTGGCCACCCATAACATATTCATTTGATCTACTATCAGATCCTGGACACTTGCAGCATAAACACGACGAAATTTACCCTTTACGGGACGATCTTTTGCGTTCACAAAAAGGTCAAGACCTCCCTGGGCGCTACCCACCCAAAATCTTTGGGATTCATCTTCAAAAAGAGTAAAAATGTTGTTGTTTGAAAGACTTTCCGGATCTTCTGATTTCATGTACCGGGTGAATGAGTGTTTTCTTTGATCCATCAGGTTCAATCCATTTGTTGTACCAATCCATAAATTATGTTCTGAATCCTTGAATAAGGTTCGGATGTAGCTGTCACTTAAACTATTCTTATCATCAGGATCATGAAAATAGGATAGAACTGAACTGTCTTTATCATTATATTTATAAAGACCTTCATTTGTCCCAAACCAAATACAATTTTCATTGTCCGGTAAAATACAATTGATAACCTGAAGCTTGAGAAAAGGAAACTTTGAAAATGAATCTGTTGTTGCATGATAAACAAAGATCCCCTGATCAGTAGCGATATAAAAATCATCTTTTTCCTTAATTACCATGTCATTTATGTATACATTCCCGATACTCCTGTTGTTTGATTCTGGTTTGTATACCGTGAATTCATATCCATCATACTTGTTCAATCCATCTGCTGTTCCAATCCATATAAAACCCGAACTGTCCTGCAAAATGCACTTTACCCAACTCTGAGAAAGTCCTTCTTCTGAAGAAAAATGTTTAAAACGGATTGGATACTCCTGCGCACAGAGAGTTATTGCAAAAAGGAGCAATATTTGAGTAGCGAATGTCCTGATCATAAACAATTTCTGACAATCATTATGAAAGGTAATAAAATAATCACTTTAAGTAACTTATTTCATATGTAATAAACAGGAAAAGGGTATAATAACCACAGATATTATTTGACCAATTGATTGAAAATAGCTTGCAGCAATTTCTCAGGATCCAGTGGCTTGGCTATATAATCAACAAAGTCATGTTTTAGTATTTCTTCTTTATCCCTGGCTTGAGCATATGCAGTTACTGCAATTACCGGAATTTCATTGTTGATCTTCTTGATCTTTTCGTTAGCTGTTATTCCGTTCATGATTGGCATTTTAATATCCATCAGGACAATCAGCCTCCTCAGATGACTGTTATCTTTTATAAAAAGAACAGCTTCTTTTCCATTTTTTGCCCATATAATACTCGCTCCGGTAGGTTTAAGAATTCGATCTATCAATTGATAATTGGTTGGTTCATCTTCAGCAATCAGAATGGTTGCCCCTTTCAAATCATACTTTGCTTTTACATGGTCTTTTTGTATCGTGACAGGCATTGATCTTCTTTTTTCAGAATAGGGAAGTGTAAAATAAAAAGTAGTTCCTTTCCCGATTTTTGAGTCAAGCCATATTTTCCCTCCCATCAATTCAATAAGTTTATTGCAAATGGATAAGCCTATTCCTGCCCCTCTGTAAAGTTTGTTGTCTCCTTTATCGATTTTATGAAAATAATCGAAAATTCTTTGATATTCTGCTTCATTAATGCCAATACCGGTATCTGAAATATAAAATTTAACTTCATTTTTCAAAACAGTGAATCCAAACTTAATCGATCCTGTTTCTGTATATTTGTAACTGTTGTTGATCAAATTGGATACGATTTGTCTGAACCTTGTTCTATCATGAAAAAGAATTAATTCTTTTCTCTTTTTTCTGTTCTCGAAAACAATTTTCAGCTTTTTGCTATTCTTTAGTTTGAAATAGCTTTCCAGTTCTTCCAGTATTTTTATGGCATTGAAAGGGTCCTTACTCAAAATTAGCTGGTTTGCTTCAATAAGAGAGATTTCAAGTATATCATTGATCAATACCAATAAAGATTGACTGTTATTCATAATAATATCAATAAATTCTTCTTTCTCCTCAGAACTAATATCATCTTCTTTTAACATGGATGCAAATCCGACAATAGCATTCATTGGCGTTCTGATCTCATGACTCATATTGGCAAGAAAGGCTGATTTCAATTTATCAGATGCCTCTGCAATTTTACGGGCTTCCTCTAACTGTTCTGTTCGCTTTTCAACAAGTTGCTCAAGGTGATTTCTATGTTTTTCAAGCTCTTCATTTTGAAGGGATATTTCCTCCTGCCTTTCTTCCAGCAGGGCATTTGCTTCCGATAATTCAGCAGTTCTCTCTTTGACCATATTTTCCAGCAGACGTTTCTGCTTCTCGAGCAAGGTAAATCGCACTTTATAAAACAAAGCAGCCAGAGCTATTATAAATACAAAAAAGAAAATACGGGATGCAATTGTCTTCCACCACGGAGGTTTAACAACAATATTTAATCGTTTGGCCTGATTACACCAGACTCCGTCATTGTTAGTTCCCCTAACAAAAAAAGTATACCTGCCATGCTGAATATTGGTGTATGTTGCAGTTCTTTGCGAGCCGGCATTATGCCAGTTGTCTTCATATCCTTCAAGTTTGTATTGATATTGATTTTTCTCTGAATTCAGATAGTTCAAAGCTGCATATTTAATAACAAAATCAGATTGTTTGTATGACAATACAATCTCATCAACAAGGTTCACATCTTTTCCCTGCAGTATCGAATGGATCTCCTTATAATTTTCACTGCCTGATAACTGAAAATCGATGAGAACAATAACAGGAGGAACTGGATTTTCAATGATGCTGTCGGGATAAAAATAGCTGTAACCATTTGTACCTCCAAAATACATAATGCCAGAGCTGCTTAAAAATGCAGATCGACGTACAAATTCATTACCCTGTAATCCGTCTTCCGAAGAATAATTTATAAATTCCGGATCATCCGGAAGGGTTGTACCCTGAGCAAACCGGGAAATTCCATTGTTGGTACTTAACCATAAATTCCCGTGACCATCTTCAAGTATTGCCTGCACTGTGTTACTTGGTAAACCATCCTCTGTGGTATAATGAATAAATGTTTGAGTCTTCCTGTCGAAAAAATTCAAACCGCGTGTTGTACCGATCCACAAATTGTGTCTGCTGTCTTCAAAAATATCCAGGAGATTTCCATCCGTAATACTTGTTGAATCTTCTCTGCTATAAGTATAATGAGAAAACTTGCCGGTAGAATAATGAAATTTATCCAGGGAATGGTAAGTCGATACGTACAATTCACCATTTGAAGTTACACATATATCATTTATTGCATTATTATAGATGCTTGAAGAATCATTGCGGTCAGGCATATAACAAGTAAATGTTCCTGTTTCATAATTATACCTGTTCAGACCTCCTCCATTCGTTCCCAGCCATAAAAAACCTCTGTTATCCTGCAGAATTGCATAAACATTTCTGCTCGTTATGGATCCTTTTGAGTTTTCATCAGGCAAAAACCGTACAAAATTATCCTCCTTCCTGTTGTATAAATTCAATCCTCCGTTCCATGTTCCAATCCAAATGTTATCATAACTGTCCTTATAAATACACAAGACACCATTTGCTCCCAGGGATTTTGAATTGCCGGCTTCCTGAAAATAATTCTTATACAGATTTGTTTGTTTGTTGAATTGCCCCAAACCGTTTTCGGTAGCTATCCAAAGATACTTCCCTTCCTCAAGAAAGTAATTCACAACATTATCGCTTAAAGATTGCAATTCACCCGGAATATGTTCTATGCTGGTAAATTTTTTCATCCAGGGACTATAATAATTAACCCCTCTTGCATATGTCCCTATCCAAATACCACCATCTTTGTCTTCGCAAAAGGCGGAAATTGCATCATCACTCAGACTTCTGGCATTATTATCAACATAATTATAGGAATAAATGATATTTTTCTTTTCAGGAGAAAATCTGTTCAGGTTCATTATATTGAGTCCAAAACCTAAACCATGGCCAATCCATAACTGATTCTTACTATCAATCAACAATTCACTTACACTCCCCGTAACAACATGCTGAAAAATTCCTTTCTCAGGCAATGCACTTGCATTGACAAACAGATCCAAGCCGCTCTCAAGATTTCCAACCCACAATCTGCCTTCACTGTCTTCAATTATTGTTTGTATATAATTTCCACCAATTGATGTTTTCTCCTTTGATTGCTTGTAACATGTAAATGATTGATTTTCAGGATGAAATAGGTTTAACCCATTCTGGGTTCCAATCCACAAATTGCCTTGATGATCCTCATAGATGATCCCAATGGAATTGTTACTTAAGGTGGTATGGTCTTCAGGATCATGCAGATAATTCACCATTGTGCCTTTGTCCGGATTATAACGAAATAAACCCGAGTAACTTGCAAACCAATAGTTGTTTTCCTGATCCCGCAACAAATGAGTAACTCTGATATCTTTCAGATAGGAGAATTCATTGAATATATCCCTGTCCCGGTCAAAAATATCAACCCCGCGCTCAGTACATATCCATAATTTTCCATCTTCCCTCTCAGCTATATAATTAATTGCTCCATTCAGGATCGCACCTGGATCCTTATCATCGGGTTTATAGTCTCTAATTTCATATCCGTCATATCGGTTGAGTCCATCACTTGTTCCAAACCACATAAACCCATATTTATCCTGGTATATACACCGGACCCAACTGGCTGAAAGTCCATCTTCTGTAGTGATTCTTGCAAAAGCTTTATTCTCTTCCTGTGCAAAAGAATACAATGAGATGAAGTAAAAGAAAACTATGAAAAAAGATTTAGACATAGTAATAGTCAATAATACCATGAAGTTAAATATAATAATTGAATTGTTATTTCTATTCATTGATAACACTAAAGTATTCACAATCTGTACATTTTAAGTATTGAAATACTCAAATACCATTGGTTTAATCATACATAAACAAGGAAACGAAATTTCTTTTTATCTTTAAATTGACTATTCTATGATTATTATACAACATGACCCTGGAAATTAAGGAAGTAAATACAAAAAAGGATTTCAGGTCTTTTATAAATCTGCCATATCAAATTCACAAAGCTCACCCGAACTGGGTGCCTCCGATATATTCGGATGATCTGAAGTTCTTCAATTCAAAAAAAAATGATTCCTTTTCTTCATCAGATACCCTGATGCTGATTGCCAAACATGAAAAACTTGTCGTTGGTCGTATCATGGGTATAATTCATCATAAATACAATATGATGCATCAGGCAGAAGAAGGACGATTTTGTTTTCTGGAAACTCATGAGGATTTTTCTGTAGCCTTTGCCCTAATAAACAGAATTGAATTGTGGGCAAAAGAAAACGGAATGAAAAAGCTGATTGGACCTCTGGGATTCTCTGATAAGGATCCCCAGGGATTTTTAGTAGAAGGATTCAATGAACCTGTAGTAATTGCAACCAATTGTAATTTTCCGTTCATGATCCGATTCATGGAAAAAGCGGGCTATACAAAAAAAATTGATTTAGTTGTATACAAATTAATGATACCTGAAGTTTTTCCTCTGTTTTATAAAAACATACATACCAGAGTTACAAGCAACAACAAGTCGATCCGACTCATTAACTTTTCATCCCGCCGACAACTTCGACCTTATGTAAAACCGGTTTTTGAACTATTGAATGAAACCTTCAAAGACATCTTTGCATTTTCACCGTTAAATGATAAGGAGATGAAAGAATTTGCAAATCGTTATCTTTTTATCCTTGATCCAAAGTTTATTAAGGTAATTGAAAATGAGAATAAAGAATTGTTGGCCTTTATTCTTTCCATGCCGGATATTAGTGAAGGAATTAAAAAATGCAAAGGTAAAGTTTTGCCCTTTGGACTTTTTCATATTCTGAGATCACAAAAAAAGACCGGACAATTGAATCTGCTTCTGGGTGGAATAAAACCTGCATTCCGAAATTTAGGACTTGATTCGGTATTGGGTATCAGCTTGCTTGAAGAAGCAAAAAAAGCAGGCTTGAAAGTTATTGACAGTCATCTTATTCTGGAGAACAATACAAAAATGAGAGCTGAAGTTGAAAAAATGGGTGGTGTTGTGTACAAGCGATACAGAATATTTGAGAAAACACTCTGACTATAATTCATGTATCTCGTGTGATTGGAATCTATAATTTTTACCTTTGAAAAACAGATCTATAACATTATTTTATTCTAATGAAAACAGTTCTCATCACAGGTGCAACATCTGGAATCGGTAAATCAACTGCCATTCTTCTGGCAAAAAACGGTTATCGCCTTATCCTTTGCGGAAGAAGAAAGGAAAGACTCGAAGAGCTTGTTAAACATCTTTCAGATTCTACTGATGTATGTTCCCTGCATTTTGATGTCAGAGACAGAAATCAGGTAATTCAATCTATTTCAGGCCTGGAGAAAAAATGGCAGATTATTGATGTACTGATCAACAATGCGGGAAATGCACACGGACTAAGTTCTGTTGATAAAGGTGATCTTGATGACTGGGATGCAATGATAGATAGTAATGTTAAAGGACTACTCTATGTTTCACGGACAATTTTACCGGGAATGGTAAAACACAGAAACGGGCATATCATTAATATCGGATCTGTTGCCGGCAGAGAAGTATACCCTGCCGGGAACGTCTATTGTGCTTCAAAATTTGCCGTTGACGCAATAACCAGGGGAATGCGTATTGATCTTAATGAATACAACATCAAAGTGTCTGTAATACATCCCGGATTCGTTGAAACAGAGTTTTCTCTTGTCCGCTTTAAAGGTGATGAAAAAAAAGCAAAAAACGTGTACTCAGGGATGCAACCACTTCGACCGGAGGATATTGCCGAAATCATAGTGTTCATATTAAGCAGACCACAACACGTTACCATTGCCGATTTGCTTGTACTGCCCAATGCACAGGCAAGTGCAGCTATCATTAACAGAAATAAATGATATATGTTATGAACTACAGAAAACTTGGAAAAACTGATTTTACTATTTCTGAGCTTAGCCTCGGAACCTGGCAGGTTGGAGGAAAATGGGGCGACAATTTCAGCCAAAAGCTTGCTGAAAAAATATTAAATGATGCCATTGACAAAGGAATAAATTTTATTGATACTGCTGACGTTTATAACGAAGGTGAAAGCGAAATAGCCATAGGACGTGTTTTAAGAAAGCGTTCGGAACGAATTTATGTAGCTACCAAATGCGGCCGGCAATTAAACCCGCACATCAGCGAATCTTATAAACCGGCTGTCCTGACCAAATTTGTTGAAGACAGTTTGAAAAGAATGCAAATCGAAATCCTGGATCTGATTCAACTGCATTGCCCTCCGACAGAAGTATATTACAGACCTGAAATCTTTTATTTGTTCGATAAATTAAAGCATGAAGGAAAAATTCTGAACCTTGGTGTAAGTGTTGAAAAAATTGAAGAAGCACTGAAAGCCATTGAGTTTCCTAATGTCACAACTATTCAGATCATTTTTAATATGTTCAGACAACGACCGGCTGAATTGTTTTTCAGAGAAGCAAAAAAAAGAAATATTGGAATCATTGTTCGTGTGCCTCTGGCAAGCGGATTATTAACCGGAACATATAGCAAAAAAACTACGTTTAACAAAGGAGATCACAGGTATTTTAATCGTGACGGAGTTGCCTTCGACAAGGGAGAAACATTTTCAGGAATTGATTATGATAAAGGTCTTGAAGCAATGGAAGAATTGAAATCACTGTTTCCCGGACAGGAAAACCTTGCTCCCTTTGCTTTAAAATGGATCCTTATGCATAAGGAAATCAGTTGCGTTATTCCCGGAGCTTCCAAACCCGAACAAATTACTGCAAATCTTCACGCACTTGATTTGCCGGATCTGAATACTGATATAATGATGCAGATTAAGGCTGTATATGACAAATACATTAAAGATCCCGTTCATTATTTATGGTAAACTCACAAAGTTACAAACGGGAATATCATGAGTTTGACCTAAAATCATCTATAATTCCATAATTAAAAATACAACTTAAATGGGATCCGGTGATTTGGTTTTTAGTGACTCTTATTTACAATTTATTTTTTCACCTTAACTAAAAAAAACTCAAATTAAGAAGGAAGTCATATGTCCTGACGCATTCAACTATTCAGAAGCTTCTGTTACAGATTTTTTATCCTGGTCCTTTTTGCTCACTTCGTTGAATTGATTGATTTTTTTGCTGTATCGGGCATTTCCTTTTTCGATCTTTTTCTGAGCTTTTGCTTTACTGGCTTCCGCTTTTTGATTGTATTTGGCTATCTGACTGCTCAATCTCTCAGCCTCTTTTTGCTTTGCAACGAGTTCTTTTTCCTGAATTCTGATCATCTTCCGGTTATAACTTAGTATTTGTTTGCTTTCCTTTAGCCTGATTTTTTCTTGTTTGGTAAGTTGTTTTTCCCTGATCCTCTGTTCCTTTTTGTTGAATTTATCCAGACTCTTATTCTTGTCGTACTGTTTTGAAAACTTCTCTCTGTCAGCTTGCTGTTCGCTTATTACTTTATCGTTATATTTTTGAATACCAGAACTATATTTATCATTCATACGCTTTTGCTGAGAATAATCTTTCTCACTCAACTCCTTTTGCTTTTCGTTGCAGGCGGCTATCTCCGCACTGATCTTTTCCTGTTCCCTGAGCCTCTGTTCCTGCTCGCGGGCTATCCGCTCTGTTTCTTTTGTATTCTGCCCTGCGATCTCGCTGTTGTATTTCAAATCGGCATTAACGATTTCATCCTGTCTTGCCTGTTGTGCAGCCAGCACTTGCTCGTTGTGCTTCCGGATCTCTTCGCTCAGTTTTTCATATTCTTTTTGTAACCGGGTATATTCCTTTTCACTTAATTCCTTTTGCTTTTCATTGTAAATTGCTATCTCATTCCTGTATTTTTCAGTAAGCTTTTTCTCCTTGTTCACTTTTTTTTCGAGACGCTGAAGTTCTTTCTCATTTTGTTTATCAATATCCTTGTTGTATTTTGAATCATTTTCGGCTACTTGTTCTTTCTGCAAATCAATTTGTGCCAGCATTCTTTCGTTATGCCAGATCAATTCCTTTCTGTGTCTGGCATATTCCTTTTCGCTGTTTTGTTTTTTCTTTTCCAATATATCTTTTTGTTTTTCATTATATGCTATGATCTCATTGCGTTGTTTTTCTTGTATTTTTTCTTTCTTTTCTCTGGTTCGGGCAATTCGTAAGGCTTCTTTTTCGTTCAGCTTAAGCATTGCTTTATGATACTTTGAATTCTCATCATTTATCTCATTTTGCCTTGCTTCCAGTTCAGTAAGAACCTGTTTGTTATGCTTCCGGATCTCTTCGCCCAGCCTGTCGTACTCCTTTTGTAATGCGGCGTATTCCTTTTCATTGAACTCCTTCTGCTTTTCGTTGTAGGAG